>CAZJQZ010000121.1:0-7253 GCA_964548045.1 uncultured Dehalococcoidia bacterium
CCTATTTATCTGTGGAGGAATGGGCCTATTACTGGTGATGAAATGGTCGGGGCAACTGCTGAAACTTCCCATCTGTTGCACATGGGAGAGGCTCCTCCTATAGTCCCAGCTTCACCAGCACCCCCCATTCCTGAAATTATTACAATAGTGTTAGTTTCCATGGGCCTGATCGCGCTCGGCGGATACATCTGGTACCGCAGACACAATATGGCCCCGGTTGCTGCATAACTAGAAAGTAACTAATAGCTGAAAGCAGCAAGCTGAAAAATACTGGCCCCCCGTGAAAACGGGGGGCTATGTTTTTTAGGGGCAACGGTCGGTTTTGCAGAGGATCAATTTAAAAGCCAATGTCATTCAGGCCTCCGAGGCGGAATGCAGTTTTTCCTCTACCCTCTAGATTCCCGATCAAGTCGGGAATGAAACAAACGTGGTTTTTGCTCGCACCTATTTCCCAATAAGTGGTATCCCGTTCTTGCGATAACATTGTGCCAAAGCATGTCTGCTCCCTTACCCTGATAACCTTTTTATTTTCCATTCCTAATTTATCTTTCCAATAATGCTTGATTTAAGTTTGATTTGTATTGCCAGAAAGGTATAAATGTGTTATAATCTCCTATCTGTGCTGTAACAATGGCATAAATAAATCATCGAGGAGGGGGAAGACGATGAAGAAGACACTGAAAAGGGCGATGTTTGCAGTGGGAGGGCCAATACTATTGGTGGCTCTCCTTTTTTCTGTGCTGCCGGTGGCGGCGCAGGGGCCTGAGGCTACGCCGGAGCCGGAATTGCAGGCAGCACCGATGTTGTGGGAGATACCGCCGGATCCCGGTGAGATAGATGGTTATGGGCTGGGATTTATTCCTCCGCCAACCGATTTTTCGCATTTGACCGGTGAATTGGGTATGGCGCAGATGGATGGCGGACTGGTAGGTTTTGGCGGTAAAGTTGGTACACCGGCTGCCTATGACTGGCGCAATTTTGGTGGTAACAACTACGTTACCACAGTTAAAAATCAGGGGGCTTGCGGTTCATGTTATGCCTTCGCGTCGTTAGCAAATTTTGAGGCGAGGGAAATTGTTACGGGAGGTTATCCTCCCGCTGTAGCTCCCGCAATTCCTGGTACCCCGGATTACTCTGAGCAAAATGCCATGGAGTGCAACTGGGAAGAAATGAATAACTTCCTGTCAGGTTCTCCGCCATCCATTCCATGGGGTGGATGCAGTGGTGGTAATTACTGGATGACCGCAAATCTGCTTTCTCAAAAAGGTACGGTTTTGGAATCATGCGATCAATATACGGGCAATGATGCCGGGGCTTGTAATACAACTTGCTCTTACCAGAAAACCCTGTTGGACTGGTGCGAAATCAACGGGGCCGTGATGCCGAACACATCTACCCTGCAAAATTACATCATCAATTACGGGCCGATTTACACTTCATTGTATGCGGACGGCGTTTATGGTTTTGATGGATCCTATGATGGTTCTTATACCTTTGACTGGTATCCCGGGACCGGTAACCCGTCATATGGCACAAATCATGCAGTTATGATCGTAGGCTGGTCCAACAATCTCCCTCCGACACTGGCTCAACCCGGTCAGCCTGCAACTGGCTGGATTGTCAAGAACAGTTGGGGTTCCGGATGGGGGGCCGGCGGATATTTCTACATCACCTATGGCTCGGCCAATATCGGCTGGAATTCTTCATTTGTGAAGAACTGGCAGGATTACGATAGTAATGGCGGGCTCATGCTTCATGATGAGGCCGGTGCCTGGTGGAGATGGCTGGGATATGGCGATGCCGATGACTGGGGATTGGCTACACTTTCGCCGCCCAGTGATGTGGACGTGACCCGGATCGAATTCTGGACTTCCGATCCTGCAATCATTGATGCCTATATTTATGATGATTTTAGCACTGCTACCACAACACCAAGCAATCTACTGTGGAGCAGCACTGGTAATTCATTCGCTGAGGCCGGTTACCACTCGATTGCACTGGGCACACCGATTTCCCAGAGCGCCGGTGATGCGCTTACGGCGGTTGTAAGATTTAATAACTCGAGTTATACATATCCTGTGCCGATTGATGGCCGGGATTTCCCGTACGAATCGAATTTAACGTACATAAGTAATAATGGCGCCAACGGAAGCTGGTTTGAATTAGGGGATAATGGGTACGGTGATGTTGGCATTCGCTTGCGCTATACCCAGGAGGAGCCGGAATATGACTTCGGTGATGCCCCGGAAGGGACAGATGTCCCAATGGCTGTTGCTTATCCTTCCACAATGGTGCTCGGCAACTTCCCTACCTGCACAACCGTCGGCCCGGCTGGCAGTGTTATGCATGCAGACGGTACGGCCCGCTTTGAATACCAGCCGAGCCCACCCTACCCTCAGTCAGGATGGGATAAAGAGACGGACGGTAATGCGGGGTTGTGCCCCGGCTGCTTCCCCACATATGATGATGATGAATGCTTCCTGGATGGTGATGCCGGGTTGATGTTCCCGGAACCCTTCACAATTGATCCTTCTATCCAAGTGATAACTTGTCCCAATTCCAACGGAACGGCACTGGGGCAAGTTTGTACTACCGCTAAATGGGGTAACGATGTAGATATTTATGTAGTTAATAATACCGCACTGGATGCATACGTAAATGTACTCATGGACTGGGATCAGGATGGTCAGTGGAGCGGCAGTTCCCAGTGTAGCCAACCGGGGGATGCTCCCGAGCATGTGGTTGTAGATTGTCCCGTACCTTCAGGGGCAAATGGCCCGTTGTCGAACTGGGCCCGTGCGCAGGATGATTTCACCATCGGGCCCAACTCGGGTTATGTCTGGTCGAGGTTCACTATTACCTATCAGCAATTGGATGATGGGTGGAATGGCGAGGGAAGCTTTTCCGTTGGTGAGACGGAGGACTACCTGCTGTTAGTGGCTCCGCCTCAGGATTACGACTTTGGTGATGCTCCGGAACAACTGGGCTACCCAACGACACTGGCCAGCAATGGAGCTCGGCATTTGCCGGTTGACGGGGTGTTCCTGGATGGTTCGGCGGATTATGAAATTGACGGACAGCCGGACCCCAATGCCCTGGGCGATGATAATGACACCTTGGACGACGAGAACGGGGTGAGCTTCACTTCACAATTAATTCCTGGCGGCATGGCAAGCGTGGATGTAAATGTGTGTGGGAATGTGTTTGGCGGTACCTTGAATGCTTGGGTTGATTTCGATATCGATGGTGACTGGGCTGACGCGAATGAACAGATTTTTATTGATCTGCCACTTGCTACGGGAACGCATAATCTTAATTTCATGGTTCCACCCGGGGCCAATTCCGGGACGACCTTCGCACGTTTTCGCATCAGCTCACAGGGTGGGCTCAGTTATACTGGAGTGGCCCCTGATGGCGAGGTTGAAGACTACGAAATTGATATTGAGAGCAATGTCAAATGGTCCCAACTGCCTGATATTAGTCCAACTGGTATCGATATAAAAGTTGATGACGGTTTGATCTTGGCTGATGACTGGCTTTGTACCGAGACCAGCTGGCTGACGGATGTACATTTTTGGGCGTCTTGGTTAAATGATGAAGATTGGGAAATTGGTAATATTCATTTAAGTGTTCATGAGGATATTCCCGCAGGAGTCGTTGCGCCATATTCAATGCCGGGAACGGAAGTCTGGTCGTACGATACCATCGATTTTGACGCGGCGGTTGTGGCGACGGTAGATGAGCCCGGCGAATTCTGGTGGGATCCGCGAATGACTGATCCATCCGGATTCGATCAAATGGTATGGCAATATGATATCATTATTCCCGGAAGTAAAGCTTTCTTACAGACCGGATCTTCGGGCACCAAAGTTTACTGGCTGGATATTGCTGTTGAAAAGGAAGGTGCCCCAGCATACATGTTAGGCTGGAAGACGAGGGATATTAACGACGGGCATTTCAACGATGATGCGGTCTGGTCGGAGGATGGCGGAATTTCCTGGAATGAGTTGACATACCCATACTGGCATCCATATGAAGGGCAATCCATCGACATGGCCTTTGAACTGACGTTTGCGCCGATTGAATACGATTTCGGTGATGCCCCCGACCCGACTTACCCTACATTGGCGATAAACAGTGGCCCCAGCCACCTGATAACCCCGTTATTTATGGGAATGCTAATTGATGCTGAGCCGGATGGGCAGCCGACGCCACTGGCTGATGGTGATGATACCACCGGCGCACCGGATGATGAAGATGGTGTTACCTTTGGCCTGATGCAGGTAGGACAGAGCGCCTCTGCAACTGTTAATTCCACGGGTGCTGGTTTTGTTGATGCCTGGATTGATTTCAATATTGATGGTGACTGGGCTGATCCGGGCGAGTATTTGACTGGTGCCAGTATTCCGGTTGTTGCCGGTGCGAATGTGATTCCATTTACGGTTCCTGCTGGGGCTACGGTTGGAACTACCTTTGCCCGGTTCCGCTTAAGTTCTGTGGGTGGTCTCTCCTATATAGATGTTCTTGGTCCTGCTCCTGATGGGGAAGTGGAAGACTATATGGTTGATATTCTGGAACCGGAGGAGGGGTTTGATTTCGGCGATGCCCTTGATCCTCCCTATGAAACGCTTTGGGCGAGTGGTGGCGCCAGGCATATAGTAGTCCCTATTCTCTATCTTGGGGCTTTTGTAGATCAAGAGCCGGATGGCCAGCCTGACCCGGCTGCAATGGGTGATGATATGGATACTATATACCCCGGTGGTGTTCCGTATCCTCCGGGAGATGAGGATGGTGTTTTCTTTGTGACTCCGCTCATGCCTGGTCGGGAAGCTGCTGTTGATGTGATATGTGGTCCGATTCCCGGTCAGTTGGATGCATGGGTAGATTTCAATGGTGTTAATAGCTGGGCCGATCCGGGTGAGCAGATAATTATAAACCAGCCATTGGTTCCAGCATCAGTCAACACGTTCAAATTCACGGTTCCTGCTGGTGCAACGGTTGGGACTACAGTCGCTCGGTTCCGGTTAAGTTCAGCGGGCGGACTTTCATATACAGGTGCGGCAGCCGATGGTGAAGTTGAGGACCATATGGTTAACATATCTCCAACAGGGCCGATTTATGTCGATGATACTGCTGGTGGTTACGACACCGGGACTTCATGGAAAGATGCGTATGTAAATCTTCAGGATGGTTTGGGCATTGCTACCGCAGGTGATGAGATATGGGTTGCCTCTGGGACATATGCACCTGTGCGTACCGGGAGCCCGGGTGCGCGCACCGATACCTTCCAGTTAGTGGACGTTACGGGGTTGTATGGAGGCTTCGCTGGTATTGAAACCGCCAGGAACCAGCGCAATTGCGATATCAACGTTACTATGCTCAGCGGCGAGATATTGAACCCGGGTACACCGGACAACTGTTACCATGTGGTTACCGGTAGCGGGGTTGGCTCAAATACAGTAATCGATGGATTTACGATTAAAGGTAGTAACGGTTCGCAGAAAGGTGATGCTGGTGGTGGTATGTTTAATAACAATGCGTCACCTATGGTGAGTAGTTGTATTTTTATTGAGAACGAATCATATTATGGTGGTGGTATGGGTAACATAAATAACTCATCACCGACTGTGATTAATTGCACCTTCTCTGAAAATGAGGCGAAAGCTTCACATGGTGGAGGAATGTATAATTTTGGCAGTTCTTCGCCAGCATTGACCAACTGTTTGTTTAATGCGAATATCGCTTCCGGGAATGGCGGTGCTATCTACAATGAGAATTCTTCGCCTGCCCTGACAAATTGCACTGTCTATGGTAATTCGGCTGGTGGTACAGGTGGAGGGATACAGAATATGGTTGCTGGCGTGGCAACGTTGACCAATAGCATCTTTTGGGGCGATAGTCCTTCAGAGATAGCAAATGGTGGTGGGTCCTCTTCAACTGTCGCTTACTGTTGTGTTTCAGGTTCACCAGTTTATGCAGGCGCTGGTAACATCAATGATGATCCGCTCTTTGTGAATGAGTCTGCTGGCGATTTCCACCTGCAGGGGATGTCGCCATGTCTGGATGCCGGCACCAACTCTGCTGTGCCTCCGGGAATCACGGAGGACTTTGAGGGGGATAACCGCTTTATCGATGGCGACGGCGATGGAACTGCCACGGTCGATATGGGTGTGGATGAGGCTGAGACAGTGGTGATTGAAGTGATTCTTGATGGGGCTACGACTAGGGTTGCTCCGGATGACTATGAACAAGTTGGCGAAGTAATCTTCCATGAACCATATGCCACTTGGACTGAAGGCGGTAAGGATTTCAGTGGCACGCCAGTGTATACCTTTAGTAACATCACAGCCGTTTACAAGAGTGGTTCAACAACACGGTTTATCTGTACATGTGTCAAATCTGGCACTTATGATGTCACGGTGACAGGTAACGATACGCTAACCAATGTGATGGATGATGTTATGGTAATCGCTCCGAGTGTTGTTGGAGATGGGGGATTATTATTAGAAGGTGATAGCAATCAAGATGAAACAGTAGATGGCCTTGATTTTGCTGCCATGAAAGCCTCATTTCTTAAGAGTTGGCCAGATCTTGCATATGATCCATTGACTGACTACAACGATAATGGAACAGTTGACGGACTTGACTTCAGTCTTCTGAAAGGCAATTTCCTGCGTTCTGGGCCGCGTAACTCTTAATTAGAAGTAATTCAGAAATCTCGCAGTTTATTCTGATGTTAAGTACAATGAAAAAGGAAATATTTGCAAATTACGTATAAAGGGTGTACAATCATCTGAAAAGGGTGAAAGGGAGGAAATATGAGTAAGCGTCGCATTTTTGGTCTTATCCAATTGGTACTGGTAATGCTGCTAGTGCAGTCAATAACCTTCATTGCGTTTGGTGATGTGCAGGTGAATATGGGAGAATTAAAAGAAGGTAATACTAATCCTGAAGTAGATCAAACAGTAGATGGGTTGGATTTCTCCGATTTGAAATCCACATTTCTGAAGGATCCAGGAGATCCCCTCTTTAATCCAATGGCTGATTTCAATAGGGATGGAGCGGTGGATGGGCTTGATTTCAGCAGTCTTAAAGCCAATTTTCTTAAAGGGTCACCGTTAGTCTTATATGATTTGATGATAATGAGTAGTGGTAATGGAACAACAACCCCAAGTGGAACTTCGGTGCAGACATCTACGTATACAGTGGATATAAATGCGAATCCAGATGGTGGATATGGCTTTGATGTATGG
>CAZJQZ010000122.1:0-7219 GCA_964548045.1 uncultured Dehalococcoidia bacterium
AACAGCGAAAGATGCCACTTTAAAACATGTCCGAAGAAGATGACACTCTCAAGTACTGCTGATCCTTCGCTGGATAAGTTTGCGGCAGGTCGAGGAATTGAGGCCTGCTGGTGAGGTCCTCAAAGGGGTGGTTGATGAAGCCACCCCTTATATTAGTAGAGGAACTCACATCCAGGGGAAAAGTGGAGCAGGTGAGCAATGAGTGTCAGGTGGCTCCATGCAAGGCGGTTTATGATTGAGTTGAAGACCGGAGGTTCAGATTGGCATCAGCACTTAGTGGGATAAAGGTTTTGGACCTCGCCGGGATTGGACCAGCTTCGTTCGCTGCCATGATGCTGGCGGATATGGGGGCTGATGTAATTAAAATCAACATGCCTCCGGGAGCAGGAGATAAGGGAGTGGGTGGTGGCATGACCTTCGTGGACACCTTTGACCCGGGAACCCTTCGTAACAAGAAGAACACGGCGATCAACCTCAAGGCCGAGGCTGGAAAACAACTTTTTAACCGGTTAGCTGAGACCGCCGATGTCATCATCGAAGCCAACAGACCCGGAGTAATGGACCGGCTTGGTGTTGGCTATGAGGCTATCTCCAAGATCAATCCCAGGATCATCTACTGTTCTGTCTCTGGCTATGGCCAAGATAGTCCATATCGTGATCTTTCCGGTCATGACAACAACTACGCAGGAATGGGTGGTGCCCTGGAATTCATCGGCTATAGCCCCGAGGATCCGCCGGTCCTTGTCCAGACTGTACTTGCCGATATGAACGCGGCTGTGATGCAGGCAACAATTGGTATTCTGCTTGCTATCTGCGCCAGAGAGCGAACAGGAAAGGGGCAACAGGTAGACATTTCGATGACTGATGGAGTGGTCTATCTTCTTAACACTATACCTGAAGCAGCGGAATATTTCATGACCGGGGTAGTGCCACAACGTGGACAGGGCCTGTTCGGTGGTAACAACGCTTTCTATACTGTCTATAAAACTCTCGATGATAAGTATCTCACCATCGGTTGTCTGGAACCTCACTTCTGGTTCAAATTGTGTATGGCTATCGATCGCGAAGACCTGATCCCTCGCCAGTATGTTTCAAGCCCGGAAAAGGAGGAGGTACTCGAAGATTTGAAGCAGGTTTTCCAGACTAAAAATCGAGATGAATGGTTCGAGCTTCTCAGCAAGGCCGATGTCCCGGTGGGCAAAGTCCTGGGTGTGGATGAAGTTATCTCTGATCCAAACGTGCAGCATCGTAAGATGATCTTTGATTACGATCATCCCAGATTCGGCAAAACTACTCAAATAGGTTTCCCTGTCAAGCTATCAGATACTCCCTGGGAATTGCGGATGCCGGCTGCCAGTCTGGGTGAGCATACCGATGAAGTGCTCTCCAGCCTGGGTTGCTCCCGGGATGAAATTGACGCATGGCGACAGGAGAGAGTGATCTATTGAGAGCCATCATGCACGTTCGCAACTAATTGGGAGTCTGTGATAGCAGATGCCCGGTTGAGTTTAGACAGGTTCTGGTATTTTGAATAATATAAGGAGGTGATAATGATCGGGATAACATCCTACGGTGCCTATATACCCTGGCATCGAATAGACCGTAATAGCTATCTGAATGCGTTTGGTGGTTTCGCTATTCCCGGTGAGAAGGCAGTGGCCGGTATCGATGAAGATAGCGTGACCATGGGGGTTGAAGCAAGCTTTGATTGCCTGAGTGATATGGATTCAAAAACAGTGGATGGCCTGCTGTTTGCCACTACGACGTCGCCGTACAAGGAGAAGCAGGTCTCGGCCATAGTGGCTATGGCCTTGGATATGCGTCCGGATATACGAACCGCCGATATCACCAGCTCGTTACGGGGCGGGACAACCGCTATGGCTATGGCGCTGGACAGCATCAAAGCTGGGTCGGCCAGTAGCATGCTGGTAGTCGCATCCGATAGCCGCATGGCGGGCCCTTCCGGCATGACGGAACAAGGGCTGGGAGATGCTGCCGGTGCCCTGCTCCTCGGTACAGAAAATGTCATCGCCGAGGTCAAGGAAAGCTATTCTATCTCTGACGAGTTCGCTGGTATGTACCGTGCCGAGAACGAAACATTCGTTCACTCCTGGGATGACCGCATGTCGATGGATGAGAGTTACGCCGTCGTCCTGCCCGAAGCAATAAACGGGCTCCTGAAAAAATGTGGGCTCTCGGCCAAAGACATTACCAAAGCCGTCTTTGACCCGCCGAGCGATATAAGAAGGCACGGGCGACTGGCAACAGCGCTGGGGCTGGAGCCATCCCAGCTAGTCGATCCAACCACCATATTCATGAGTGTTGGCCTCCTTGGCAGCGCCATGTCTTCGGTGATGCTGGTAAGTGCTCTGGAAGATGCCAGTCCGGGCGATAAGATTCTTTTCGCCAGCTACGGGAACGGCGCCGATGCGTTCTTACTGGAGGTAACCGATGCCATAAAGAAGATGGGCCCGAGGCGCGGTTTCAAGCGACATCTGGAGTCCAAGAATGTGGTGACTAATTATGTCGACTACCTGCGATGGCGCGATATTATCCCGCTGGAGGCAGCCAGGCGTCCTGAAAAACGGCACATTTCGCTTTCGGCCAACTTCCGCGAGAGAAGGGTCATCTTTGGATTGTACGGTGTCAAGTGCAATCGTTGCGGCACTCCGCAGTACGATAATGGAGCCATGAGCACCACACCAATCCGCATCTGTGCCGAATGCCAGGCAAAGGATGACTTCGAGGACTACTGCTTTGCTAGGAGGAAGGCCTCCATCTTCAGTTTTACCCACGATATGCTGGCTCCCGTTGTTTCACCTCCTGCCTCAGTAGTACTTATAGAGTTCGATGGCGGGGGCAGGGCATTCTTCGACCTGACCGACCGGGACCCGGATGCCACTGAGATCGGGATGCGAGTTGAGATGACCTTCCGCAAGATATATGTTGATCGTGGCTATACCAATTATTTCTGGAAGGCCCGCCCTATAAGGGTAAAGGAGGCATAAGATGTCGGGGAGCATTAAAGACAAAGTCGCTATTATTGGCATGGGTTGCACCAAATTTGGTGAACTATGGGGAAAGGGCCCCAGTGACCTCGTTGTCGAGGCTGTGAGCGAAGCCTGTGAGGATGCCGGGGTCGAGGTTAAAGATATGGAAGCAGCCTGGGTGGGGACCCTCTTCAGTGGAATGGGGGGGCGCACCATCAGCGAGCCGCTGAAGCTACAATACATCCCGGTTACCAGACTGGAGAACGCTTGTGGCTCCGGCCACGAGGCATTAAGGGGCGCTGCCTATGCCGTCGCTGCCGGTGTCTATGATATGTGCCTTGCAGTGGGAGTCGAAAAACTGAAGGACGAGGGTACCAGCGGCTTGCCGGGTATGCAAAACCACACGGGTACCCATTATGAATCGACCCCGCCCGGGATGTTCGCCATGATGGCCACTACGTACTTCAACCGGTATGGATTGACCCCTGAAGAGGGCAAGAAAATGATAGCAAAAGTATCGGTTAAGAGTCACCATAACGGGATGCTGAATCCCAAGGCACACTTGAGACGCGAGATAACCATCGAGCAGGTGTTGAATGCCCCTATCATTGCCTGGCCGCTGGGGCTGTTCGATTGCTGTGGTGTCTCCGATGGCGCTGCTGCGGCTATAGTTTGCCGGCCGGATATGGCCAAAAACTTCCGGGCTGATCCGGTTTACATAAAGTCAATTCAGATATCGTCCAGCCCGACATCGGGGCGAATGCTCTCAAGTTACGATTACACTCATATCGAAGAGGCCTATCGTGCAGGAATTGCTTCTTACAAGGAGGCGGGGATCACCGACCCACGGAAGGAGATAAACATCGCAGAGGTACATGACTGCTTCTCCATCACCGAGGCGGTCACCATGGAGGATTTGCAATTCAGTCCCAGGGGGCGAGTGAAAGAGGATATCGAGGCAGGTACGTTCAACATTGATGGCGAACTGCCGGTTCAAACCGATGGCGGCCTGAAATGCTTTGGACATCCCATCGGTGCTTCCGGCATAAGGATGGTTTATGAACTCTACCTCCAGCTTCAGGGCAGGGCAGATGAGCGGCAGATACAAAAACCCATTAATCAGGGGCTGGCTCACAATATGGGGAATGAGCCATACGCACCAGTGGTCAGTATGTGTATTGTTGGACTGTAAACCGTAGACTTGTTAGCATTGAGGAGTGTTTGAATATAGCAGAGTTTGAGTTGGGGGTTTACCATCTCTTTTAGGTGCTGCTTCGGTAAAAGATGCACTTTCGCTGATATTTGGTCGGCATGTGCATGGCTTCATGGATTGTATAAGTGATATTTGAAGTTTGCGGTAGATTAGATAGTTGAGAAAGCAGCCCGGCAAACCAAAGCTAATAGGCATGTTGATTCGTGGTTATGAGGTTCACCGAGGCTGAAGAGACTTTAGCAGGAGATTTGAGGTTTCCTGGAAAAAAGAGCTTGTCCCCAAGTTAAGAAGGCATGACATGGAGAGGATTCAGGTGGTACAATAATTGTGGACAGGTCAGCATCTATACCGAATTGGTTGGCATCCACTAAAAACATTTAACGTAACGAATTTTGAAAGGAGGGACTATGGCTGGAATATGTACTTATGGCGGATATGTTCCGCGATATCGAATGAATCGGGGCGTGATTGTGCAGGCTATGGCTTGGATGAACATGGCAATCATGGCCCATGCTCAGGGGGAAAAAGCGGTAGCCAATTTTGACGAGGACCCCATTACGATGGCAGTAGCGGCCGGCATTGATGCCCTGAAAGGCTTTGATCGTTCAACGGTTGAGGGTGTTTACTTTGCCTCAACTACCATGCCTTATGGGGAGAGACTGAACGCGGGACTTATTATCCCTGCCCTCAATGTTAAGGATCAAGTGAGAGCAGCTGATTTCAGCGGCGGGCTCAAGGCAAGCACGACTGCGATGCTTTCCGCTTTGGATGGCGTAGAATCGGGGAGGCTAAACAACATTGTTGTCACTTCATCTGATTGTCGGTTGGGACTGGCTGCAACCAATCAGGAGATGATTTTTGGCGATGCCGCTGCCGCCTTTGTGGTCGGTGATAAAGACGTCATTGCTGAATTCAAAGGTTCTTATTCTGTCACCTATGACTTTGGGGACCATGTACGTATTAATGATTCAGACATGGATCGGCAATGGGAAGAGCGCTGGATTCGAGATATGGGATACGGCCAGTTCATCCCGGAGGCGATCAATGGCTTGCTGGAAAAGTATCAATTGAAGATTGAGGATTTCGCCAAGGTTATTTATCCCTGTCATAACAGAGGGGCTCGCAAGGACATAAACAAGAGAATGAATATTACGCCTGAAATTGAGCAAAGCAATCTGCAGGCTGAAATAGGTGACTCAGGAACTTCACTTCCTCTGGTTATGCTGGCCCAGGCACTTGAGACTGCCAAACCGGGCGACAAATTGCTGGTAGCCGGTTATGGCAGCGGAGTCGATGCCCTTTATTTCGAAGTAACGGAGAATATCAAGAACAAGAAGGGCAACCTTGGTATCTCAGGTTATCTGGCCAGAAAGGAAGATTTGGGCAGCTACACTAAGTATCTGGTCTGGCGCGATATGCTGCCGGCAGATGTGGGCATGCGTAATGAGGTGGCCGACTATACGGCCTTTTCCATGCTCTGGCGGAGACGAAAAGAAGTTCTGGGCCTTTGGGGAAGCAGATGCACCAGTTGCGGCACACCGCAATGGCCGCCCCAGAGAATATGCGCCAATCCGGAGTGCGGTGCTGTGGACCAAATGGAACCATATTCCTTTGCAGAAAAAACCGGACATATCATCAGCTTCACGGGAGATATGCTGGCTGCCGGAATGAATCCTCCGAGCCTGGTTGGGAGAATTGGATTTGAAGGGGGTGGTAGAAACATGTTTGATTTCACAGATTGCACCCTCGAGGAGCTTTCTGTCGGCAAGGCTATGACAATGACTTTCCGTTTGAAATACCATGATAAGGCGAGGAAAGTTATTGGATATTACTGGAAAGCAACGCCTTTACAGGAGGTAGGCTAAGATGGCCAAGGGAATCAAAGACAAAGTTGCCATATTGGGGATGGGTTGTACCCGTTTCGGTGAGCGCTGGGATGCGGGTGGCGATGATTTAATAGTTGAGGCGTTTGTTGAATGCCTGGAAGATGCCGGTATCGAGAAAAAAGATATTGAGGCAGCCTACGTGGGGACCTGCTATGATGAGGTGAACATCGGTAAATCTGCGGGTACTCATGCCGAAGTTTTGAAGCTCCCTCATGTTGGGGTTACACGATTGGAGAATTTCTGTGCCACGGCTCAGGAAGCGCTCCGCGCTGCAAGCTATGCGGTGGCCGCAGGTGCCTGCGATATTGCTCTGGCACTGGGAGTAGAGAAACTCAAAGACACCGGTTTTGCCGGGTTGCCCATTGGCGGTGGTGGTGCCTACCCCCGAATTGGTGGTTACAGCGGGTCAGGGCCGTCCTCGTTTGCTCAGTTAGCTCCTCCTTACTCAGCAAAATATGGGATTGAGCTGGAAAAAGTCAAGGAGGCAATGGCCCACATTTCGGTCAAAAGCCATGCCAATGGGATTAACAATCCGCGCGCGCATCTGCGCTTCCCCATAACTACTGAACAGGTTTTGAACGCTCCGATTATTTCATACCCTCTGGGGCTTTTTGACTGCTGCGGTGTCAGTGACGGAGCCGCTGCGGCCATTGTGACCACTCCTGAAATCGCCAAGAGACTCAAACCCAATCAGGACATAGTGAAGATAAAAGCCCTGCAGATATCGATAGCTAATGGAGAGGAAACGCTCTTCAACACCTGGGATGGTGCCGGCCTGATAACTACTCAGGTGGCTGCGTCCAAAGCCTATGCGGAAGCAGGGATCAAGAACCCGAGAGAAGAGATAACTATGATGGAAGTCCATGATTGCTTCTCCATTACGGAGCTGGTTATCATGGAGGATCTAGGCATTTCGCCGCCGGGTGGGGCTTATGAGGATATCATGAGCGGATTTTATGATATGGATGGCAAGATCCCCTGCCAGATTGATGGCGGGTTGAAGTGCTTTGGTCATCCTATCGGAGCATCCGGACTCAGGATGGTGTACGCTATTTATGAACAGCTTCTCCAAAGAGTGCCTGAGGAGCGGCAAGTCAAGAATGCTCGGATGGGATTGACTCATAATCTGG
>CAZJQZ010000123.1:0-7150 GCA_964548045.1 uncultured Dehalococcoidia bacterium
ACAGAATTTCGATTGCTCGTTGCGCTGGCTGAAGGGTATGGCTACCCTGTCCCAAGCGAGTTGCTTATCAGCAAAGTTTGGGGAGATGAATATATCGGCGAGACGGAACATGTTAAAAGGTATATTTGGCTTCTTCGCTCCAAGCTTGAAAAAGATGCCGTAAACCCTGAACTGATTATCACAGAAAGGGGAATCGGTTATAGGCTGGCAATGGAAGAATAATCCACCACTTTTATCTTCGGTAATATAAGAAACCCGGTCAATTTCAATCACCTGTATCCACAAACATCGGGGATACCTCCAAACCCCTTCTCAAAACAAGATCGTAAAGCGCTCAGCACTTCTTGTGATATCTATAGGCACAGTCGAGTTCGAATCCTAGACTCGATTTAGACCTCCCATAGACCTGATTTAGACCTTGACATGATAAGCTTAATTACAGGAAGGGAGATTTTCGATGGAAAGAGAGATAGCGACCAGAGTATTGAATAGTATCCTCGATGAACACCTGCTACAGTGCAAGGATGATGTGGAAAAGGAGATTGAAAACGTGATCGACCATAAGCTCGCGGAGACCAAATCAGAGATCATGCGCTCAGTGGATTATATCCTGGGGCAACGAACACTCGCGGGTAAAGAGGCTATTATAGAAATATTGGAGAGGGCCGCTGTTGATACAGATTTCATGACTCAGCTTGCCGAGAAACCTGATGAGGCGCTTCGAAATTATGGACTGACCTATGATGAGAAGGCAGCCATCGGCAATGGGGACATCCGCCAGATAGAGGAGTGGGTTGGCAAGCTGACTCCTGATCAGAGCAAGTGGCTCTTGGCGAGGCTGCAACAGGAGAGATGGTAGGTATTCGCCTATCAGAAACTTCGCTCAAAAATACGGAGGTGAATGAGATGAAACCAGAAGCCAATAAAGGCAACCTGGAAGGTCAAATTGAGCAGGCGGTAGACAAAAAGCTCGGTGAAACCAGGGAAGAGATCATGAGTGCTGTGGATAACATTCTGGGAGAGAAAATTCTCATGGGCAGAGAGGCAATCCTGGATGTACTGGAAAGGGCAGCTGTTGATACGGACTTCATGGCTCAACTCGCCGAGAAACCCGATGAGGCCTTAAAAGGTTATGGTCTAACCTATGATGAGAAGGCAGCCATCGGTAGTGGTGACATCCGCCAGATAGAGGAATGGGTCGGCAAGCTCACACCCGAGCAGAGCAGATGGCTCTGGGCCAGACTGCAACAGGAAAGATGGTAAAGACCCCAACGATTATTATCAGTTTTTAGTTTGCAGGCCGGTTTTCTAAAGGCGGCATCAAGATTTGATGAGGTAGAGAAAATGGTTGTTGAAGCCGAACAGTACAAGATTGAATCAAAGGGTATAGACATAGAGCAAGTAGATCGCATTTTGTCATCTTTCAGGGGCACAAAGGATGAGTTGATCCCAATCTTGAAGTGCTTTCAAGATGAATTTGGCTACCTGCCGGAAGAATCGATGCAGCGAGTAGCTGCATTCCTCAAAATGCCGGAAAGTGCCGTTTTTGGGGTTGCGAGCTTCTACGACCAATTCAAGCTCGTTCCCACCGGACGTAACGTTATTAAGGTATGCCGGGGGAATGCCTGCCGGGTAAAGGGTGGTAAAAAAATTCTCAAGGAAGTTGAGAAGATACTCGGCATCGAGCCTGGAGAAAGTACTCCAGACCTCGAATACGCTCTGGAAACCGTGGCCTGTCTTGGTAGCTGTTCTCTGGCACCAACAATGGTGGCAACGAAGGAAACCCACGGTCGCATAACACCTGATAAGGTGACGGATATCATCGGAAGACTCATCGAGAAGGGGAAAATTCATGGCAGGAAAGAAAGAGAGTAGCTCTGTGCTCCCGGATGAGCAACGCGCCATTCTGGTTTGCCGGGGCGCAAGCTGCACTTCGGGCAAATCCGATCAAATTCAAATCGCGCTGGAACAGGAATTGGAAAGGGCGCAACTTGGTAATGTCAGGGTTGATTTTACAGGTTGCCACGGTTTTTGTCAGGAAGGCCCCACAGTGCTTATCGAACCTGAGGGCATTTTCTATACTCATGTTGAAGTAGAAGACGCGGCAGAAATTGTTGATTCACATTTTGTGAAAGGGAAACCGGTCAAGCGATTGTTCTATCGCGATCCAACCACCGGCGAATCAGTAGCGAACTACGCCGATATCGATTTCTTCAAAAAGCAAAATCGGCTGGTTTTGCGCAACTGCGGGCATATTAATCCGGAAAGAATCGATGACAGTATCGAAGCGGGCGGGTATGAAGCCCTGAAGAAGGCTGTTCTCAGAATGTCGCCTGAGCAGGTTATTGAAGAGGTAAAACGCTCCAATTTGCGAGGTCGAGGCGGGGCCGGTTACTCAACGGGAGAAAAGTGGCAGGTCTGTCACAATGCGCCGGGTAAAGAAAAATACCTTATCTGCAATGACAGAAATACACTGGAAGGCGACCCTCACACCCTCATCGAAGGCATGATTATCGCTGCTTATGCCATCGGGGCAGAGGAAGGATTTATCAGCTTCAGGGCTGAATCTCCACTTTCCTTCGAACGTCTGAACAAGGCCATCGAACAGGCGGAACAGCATGGATTCCTTGGCAACAGTATCCTGGGTTCGGGTTTCAATTTCAGGTTAAATGTGAAAGAAGGTATCGGAGACTTTGTTTGCGGCGAAGAAACTGCCCTGATTGCCACCATTGAAGGTGAGCGGGGGATGCCTCACCCACGACCTCCCTATCCTGCGGAATCAGGTCTGTGGGGCAAACCAACTATTGTAAATAATGTCAAAACTCTGGCGAGCATACCAGCCATCATCAGTGATGGAGCAAAATGGTATGCCACGGGAACAGAAAAGAGCAAAGGAACAGCTATATTCAGCCTGACAGGCAAGGTCGCCAACAACGGCTTGATTGAAGTCCCGCTGGATATGCCTTTACGGGAGATAATCTTTGGCATCGGCGGAGGAATCCCCAACGGCAAAAAGTTGAAGGCTATCCATATCGGAGGACCTTCAGGCGGCTTCTTACCTCCCAGTTCCATCGATTCCCCCATCGATTACGAGACATTGGAATCCGCCGGTTCCATTATGGGATCAGGGGTTATCGTTGTTCTTGACGAGGACAGCTGTATCGTAGATACGGCAAAGTTTTTCATTTCCTCCACTCAACTCGACTCCTGCGGCAAATGTATTCAATGCCGCTGGGGCCTTAAACAAATGGTCGATATCTTAGAGGACATCACCAGCGGGAAAGGCCAACTGGAAGATATCGACCTGCTAATTGAGATTGGCGAGGGAGTCAGGGCAGGTTCGCTCTGCGGACTGGGGAAAACGGCTCCCAACCCTGTTTTAACTTCGATCAGGTATTTCCGCGAGGAATATGTAGAACATATCAAAAAGGCACACTGTTCTGCCGCCGTATGCAAGGGACTGGTCGAAGCGCCTTGCAGCCACACCTGCCCTGCCGGCGTCGATGTTCCCCGATACCTTCGCATGATAGCCGAAAAGAGATACGACGATGCGGTAGCGGTTATCAGGGAAAGAATTCCATTCCCCGCTGTGTGCGGATATATTTGCGTCCATCTGTGCGAGGCCAAATGCCGCCGGGGAGAAATCGATGAGCCGATAGCAATAAGAGCTCTCAAACGTTTCGCAGCCGATCATGCCAGGAAAATGCCCAAAGGCATGGAACAGGTTGCGCCGTCTTCCGGCAAGAAAGTAGCGGTCGTTGGGTCGGGGCCTGCTGGGCTGACAGCCGCATACTATCTGGCTAAACTGGGAGGGCATTCGGTCACCGTCTTTGAGGCTCTGCCGGAGACGGGAGGAATGATGAGAGTCGGCATTCCCAGATATCGGCTGCCCAAAGATGTGCTGGATGCCGAGATCGATGTTATCAAGCAAGTCGGGGTGGAAATCAGAACAAATACCAAGATCGAATCAATAGACTCACTACGTGACGAGGGGTATGACGCTGTGTTTCTCGGGCTTGGTGCACATGAGGGAAGCAGGATGCGAATCGAGGGCGAAGATACTCAGGGAGTAATAGACTGCGTTTCATTCCTCCGCGATATCAGTCTGGGGAAGAAAATTAAACTCGGAGATAAGGTCTGTGTTATCGGTGGAGGTAATGCTGCTATCGATGCCTCCCGTACCGCCCTTCGCGTGGGAGCCAAAGAAGTAACCATCATGTACCGCCGTACTCAGGATGAAATGCCTGCCGCCGAAGAGGAAATCGATGAGGCATTGAAGGAAGGGGTGCATATCGACTACCTCGTTGCCCCCAATAAGGCCTATCGCCAGAACGGATATATTGATCTGGAGTGCATTCGCATGGAGTTGGGAAAGATGGATGCCAGTGGCAGGAAACGTCCCGAACCGGTAGAGGGGAGTGAATTTACCAGCAAATTCAATGTGGTGATAGCAGCTATCGGGCAGCAGTCACATGTCCCGGATGAACTGGGGGTAGATATCACCAAAAGAGGGACTCTGGTGGCCGACCCCGATACGCTCGTCACCAGTCGAGAGGATACTTTCGCTGGAGGGGATGTTGTAAGCGGGCCGGCATCAGTTATCGAGGCAATTGCAGCAGGAAGACAGGCAGCCATCTCAATAGATAAATACCTCGGCGGGGATGGGCTGATCGATGAAATTCTAGCACCCCCGGAAGAAATAGCAGAAATGCCTGAAGATATAGAGGAAGAGGGAGAGCAACATCGTCCGAAGATTCCGGAGATGGCAATTGCCAGGCGGCACAAAAACTTCAAACTGGTGGAACTTGGCTTACCGGAAGCAAAAGCCATTGAAGAAGCAAAAAGGTGCCTTAAATGTGATCTTGAAACCGATTAGATACTCATAAAGAGGTGAGTTAATGACTACAATTACTAAAACCGGGGCGGAGACAAAACTGGATATTGTCACGCTAACTATTGACGGGCAGAAAATCGAAGTGCCTAAGGGAACGACGGTGCTCGAAGCGGCGCTGGGTGCCGGCATATACATTCCCACACTTTGCTATGATCCCGATTTAACCCCATATGGCGCTTGCCGGCTTTGTATCGTTGAAATCGAAGGAATGCGCGATCTGGTCACTTCATGCACCACTCCGGTAACCGAAGGAATGGTAGTAAGAACCGAAACCCCTAGAGTGGAAAAGTCCCGTCGCATCACTGTTGAATTGATCATTGCCAATCACCAGGGCGATTGCCTTACCTGTTATAAAGATGGGCAATGTGAATTGCAGAAAGTCGCCAGATACCTGGGCATCCAACCGGAACAGGTTAACCGGTTGCGCAAGAGTACCCGTTTACTCCCAATCGATGACAGCAATCCGGCATTCGCCCGCGATCCCAACAAGTGTATTCTTTGCGGCAGATGCGTGCGTGCCTGCCATGAGATAGCCGGGGTCGGAGTTATAGACATGGCTTTCAAAGGTTATGAGGCCAGGATAAGCACCTTCGGGGACAAACCGCTTAGGGAATCGATTTGCGAATCCTGTGGCGAATGTGTTGCTCACTGCCCAACCGGTGCCCTTGTTCCCAAACGCGCCAGACAGGTAATGCGGGAAGTCAAGACTATCTGTCCATACTGTGGCGTTGGGTGTTCGATGTATTTGGGAATTCGAGGAAACGAGATTGTCGGTGTGCGTGGTGATCCGGAGAGTCCTGTCAATCACGGCGGCCTTTGTGTCAAAGGACGCTTTGGATTTGACTACATAAACCATTCAGACAGGCTGGCCCATCCTTTGATAAGAAGGGAAGGCAAAGGCAAGGATATCGCGGTCAATGGCAATCTGAAAGATGTGTTCCGGGAAGCGACATGGGATGAAGCCCTGGAACTGGTGGCCAGCAAGTTTTCGCAGTTCAAGGATGAGAACGGGCCAGACAGCATAGCATTGCTGAGTTCGGCCAAGTGTACAAACGAGGAAAACTACGTGGTCCAGAAATTCGCGCGGGCTGTTATCGGGACCAATAATGTTGACCACTGCGCCCGTCTCTGACATTCCCCCACAGTGGCCGGTCTGGCCCAATCGTTCGGAAGCGGAGCAATGACCAACTCTATCGAGGATTTTACAAAGGCGGATTTACTATTCGTGATCGGGTCCAACACCACTGAGTGTCACCCTGTTATTGGACGCGCTATTCGCAAGGGAGTCAAAGCAGGAACCACAAACCTCATTGTGGCTGATGCCCGTAATATCGAGATTTCCAAACTGGCTGATATTCACCTGCGGCATAAACCCGGAACGGATGTAGCTTTGCTAAATGCCATCATGCATGTAATTATCGAAGAGAACCTTCACGACAGGAAATTTATCGAAGAACGGACCGAGGGATTCGAGGACCTGAAAGAAACCGTGAAGGACTATACCCCGGCAATGGCCGAGGAGATAACCGGTGTCCCCAGTGCTGAAATAGTAAAGGCTGCCCGCCTCTTTGCCAGCGCTGAAAGGGCGTGCCTTCTCTACGGCATGGGAATCACCCAGCATACCACAGGAACGGATAACGTCATGAGTACGGCTAATTTGCTCATGCTGACCGGAAACATTGGCAGGGAAGGCACCGGCTTAAGTCCGCTGAGAGGCCAGAACAACGTTCAAGGCGCTTGCGATGTAGCTGCGCTTCCTAATGTTCTTCCCAGCTATCAGCCGGTAGACAACCCGGAGAAAAGGAAGGAATTCGAACAATTCTGGGGCATCGATCATCTTCCCTCAACCCCGGGACTTACTATGGGAGCCATGATAGACGGAGCGTTGGATGGAAAGATCAAAGCAATGTATATCATGGGCGAGAACCCCATCATGTCCGATCCTGATATGCATCACACGCAAAGGGGCTTGACAAACTTGCAGTTTCTTGTGGTGCAGGATGTCTTCCCGACAGAGACAGCAGCTATTGCCGATGTTATCCTGCCGGCAACCCTCTTTGCCGAAAAAGACGGTACTTTCACAAACACTGAGAGACGGGTACAAAAGCTGATTAAAGCAATTGATCCGCCCGGCGAAGCCAAACTCGACTGGCAGATTGTCTCTGCATTGGCTAACAAGCAGGGATACTCTTTCGCCTACCAGCGTAGCGGCGCGATAATGGATGAGATTGCCTCCGTTACACCCATCTATGGGGG
>CAZJQZ010000124.1:0-251 GCA_964548045.1 uncultured Dehalococcoidia bacterium
TCGATTGCCCTATTCATTCCGATGAGGATAAAAACAACAAACTGGCCAGATTGGCCAGTTTGTTTGATCCTTGGCATCAGCTCATCCCCTCAGATGACAAACCATAAGATTATTGGCCAACCTCAACGTATTTCTCTATGGTTCTCTGGGATATCTCAGAGGTGAGCCCGCGCAACTTCTCAAGGACAGGATTTTGATGCATGACAATAAGCTCTTCCAGTTCATCATCGCTGAAAATTTCAGCATAGACC
>CAZJQZ010000124.1:261-7124 GCA_964548045.1 uncultured Dehalococcoidia bacterium
TCTATGGCATTGGCAAATTGATCTTTGTAATCACTCTGCATTTTTTTGAGGTATTCTGCAAATTCTTTGCTTTCCTGCTCGGCAGTAGCGATGAAAAACATTAGGGCGTTTTCAATGATGGACGAATAGTGCTCGTGTGTCTGTGAAACTTCCAGAAATTCCTTTGCTTTTCCCTTGCTTCCCATTTCATTCCCCCTTTATTTGAAGTATTCACGATTTTACACCGAACCGACTATGTTTGCAACTTTTCATAATACTCCTCTTTTCAAAAGGAACTCCGCGCATATCACGCCCCTCTTTCGATCAGATGGTGTCACCGCCTGATTACCTCGTAAAAGAACCCTCCATGCCGGGCTCGGAAAGCGCACTTTTTTGCCTGTTTACACGGATCAGGGCATTCATAGTGCCCCATGTCAATAGTTCCTCGAACCCCCATGTTTTCCGCCATAACCCGGCAGGGATACATCGTCACCGTAATCCGTCTCTCCAGCCCCTGATCTTCGCCGGGCTCTTCAATTACCTCAGTGAAGTACGCCGCGGCGGTCTTCACTACGTCGCGTCTGCTTTCGGAATACTCGTAGCATTTGGTGGTATTCAACGCGCCCACGGGGAAAAGGGCCCGCGTTAAACGTTCGGAAAACTCCTGCAGGGCTTCGGATTCCAGAATTGGCTCAAAGGGAGCCACCTGTAAACCGGCCACCCAGTAATATTCATCCTCCCGGCGCAAGTGCTCCCGCTTGACCAGTTGCTCGTTCCAGATCACTCCCGGGGTCTCTCTAAGTATCTGCCTGATGCTTTCCAGTTTGTTCATGATTATCGCATTACATTAAGAAAAAGAGGAAATTATTCTGTCTGCATTGGCGGACATGATGCATACCTGTCATCCAAAATAATCGTTCAGCTTTCGTCCGCCCAGCACGTGCATGTGCACATGCCAGACTGTCTGGCCTCCCTCCTCACCACAGTTCACCACAGTGCGGAAGCCATCAGAGATGCCCTCCTTTTTGGCAAGCTCGGTAGCAACCCGAGCCATTCTGCCAATGATGGAAAAGTCTTCATCATTCATATCCGCAAGTCGCGTGATATGTTTTTTGGGCAGCACCAGAAAATGAACCGGCGCCAGAGGCTGGATATCACGAAAAGCAATCAATTCATCATCTTCATAAATCAACTCGCTGGGGATTTCCTTCGATGCAATCTGACAAAAAATGCAGGGCATTTCTCCTCCTTTGCGTTCCGGGACAGGTCTTGAAACCTGCCCCTACTGATTCATGCGAGCCCTTTCAAGGTGTACCATTATCAGCGCCATGTCTGCGGGGGTCACGCCATCAATTCGCGATGCCTGCCCCAGTGTCTGCGGACGAAACTCTTTCAACTTGAAACAGGCTTCATAGCGCAAGCCAGTGATTTCATCGTATTCGAACCAGACCGGGATGCGTTTTTCTTCCAGCTTCCGCATCCGTTGGACCATTACTTCCTGCTTTTCGATGTACCCCCGGTATTTGGTTTCGATCTCCACCTGCACGGCTGCATCCCTGCTTAACTCCGGATTTCCAAATCCCAGCGCAAGCAGCAATTCGTAACTTGCTTCCGGACGTCGCAGAAATTCCAACGCTGTAGAATTGCGCCCCAGTTGCGGAACGCCATGCTGTTCCATCTCATCGCCTGTTTTTTCCGCGACAATCACCGTTTTGGAAAGCCGTTCCATTTCAGCAGGGATAGTCCGACGCCTGGCCTCCACAGCGTCATACCTTTCTTTATCGATCAATCCCACCTCATATCCAACAGGCGTGAGCCTCAGATCAGCATTATCATGACGCAGCAAAAGCCGGTACTCTGCCCGCGAGGTGAACAGCCGATACGGTTCGGTCAATTCCTTGGTCACCAGGTCATCTATCATCACCCCGATATAACCCTGATCCCGCCGGAAAACCAGAGGTTGCTTCCCATTCACTTTCAGAGCGGCGTTGATCCCCGCCACCAGTCCCTGCCCGGCAGCTTCCTCATAACCAGTGGTTCCATTGATCTGGCCAGCCAGAAAGAGGCCCGGAATGCTCTTGGTTTCCAGCGTGCTCGAAATCTGGCTCGGGGGCACATAATCGTATTCGATAGCATATCCCATCCTGATAATCTCGGTGTTCTCCAGAGCCGGTATGGAGCGAACCATCTCCAGCTGCACATCCTCCGGCAGACTGGTATTGGCACCCTGAAGATATACCTCGCTGGTCTCCCATCCTTCCGGTTCCAGGAAAAACTGATGGGACGATTTATCTGCAAACTTGAATATCTTGTCCTCAATCGAAGGACAGTAGCGTGGCCCGGTTCCCTCAATACTCCCGTTGAAAAGTGGGGCTCGATGGATATTGGAGCGGATGATTTGGTGAGTTTTTTCGTTGGTAGAGATAAGATAGCACGGTATCTGCTGCCGCCACGGGGTAAGGCCATTTTGAGGATAAACCGGATTAGGAACCGGGAAATCGCTCGTATCCGGAGGCAAGGCAAAACTGAAATAGAGTGGCACGTCACTGCCTGACTGCAGAGTGGTTTTTTCAAAATCAATCGTTTTCGCGTCCAGCCGGGGCGGCGTGCCAGTCTTGAGCCGCTTCAGGCTGAAGCCCAATTCACGCAGGCTTTCCGAAAGCCCGTACGCAGCATTTTCACCCGCTCGCCCGGCAGCGATGCTTTTTTCGCCCGTGATTATACGCCCCGCCAGAGAGGTGCCTGTAGTCAGGATAACTGTTTTCGCCTCGAAGGCCAGATCGGTATCGGTGAGGATTTTGATTGTATTTCCGGCCGGCTCCACGCCTTCCACAAGTGCCTGCTTTACATGCAGGTTTGGCTGCCTTTCCAGAGTATGCTTCATAGCCAGCCCGTAGCGTTTTTTATCGGCCTGAGCCCGCAGAGCCTGAACCGCCGGGCCTTTGCCGGTATTAAGCATCCGAATCTGGATGAAAGTTTTATCGATATTCCGGGCCATCTCGCCACCGAGGGCATCGATCTCTCGAACAAGGTGTCCCTTGGCCGGACCGCCGATGGAAGGATTGCATGGCATAAGAGCCACGTTATCCAGGTTCATGGTCAAAAGCAACGTCCGGCAACCCATCCGGGCAGCAGCCAGCGCAGCCTCACACCCGGCATGTCCGGCACCAACAACAATGACTTCGTATGACATGGTACTGTTAATTGTATCATCACCCGGCATTAATGAAAAAGGGGCAGGTTTGAAACCTGCCCCTACCGAGCCATAATCCCCGCAACTACCCTCTATTCGATATACACATTCCTCCTCACATTCAACAGCGTGGTAGCACTATCCACAGTGATATCGTAGGTTCCGGGATTGACCGGCCCGACCGGAAGCATTGCTTTTGTGCCGCTCTCGACTGTGGGAGCCACATAGGTGGTCGTTCCGCTGAAACACTCGCAATCCGTTCCCGGATTAAACAATACCGGGGTACCGCTATTTTGCGGGCAGAAGCAAACATCCATCGGTATTTCCCAGCCTTCCGCCGAGCGGTTTTCGCCCTGGAGGGTGATGTAAACGTCAACGCTTATCTCATCATCCGAACATATGATGGGATACCAGAAAGAATCAGTTCTCTGAAGGTCTTCCGTGGCAGCATCCAGTTCATACACACCATGATAATTCGGCGATGTTCTTTTAGAATCATCAAAGCTGTAACGCTCCAGCGTGTCAATCTCCAGGGAATAAGTCTCGGCAGCATCAAAAATGGCTTGCGGATCAAATCCCTCAACGCCTGCTGAATCAACCGCATCTGCGATGATCTCCAGCATCTCATATATTTGCTGTGCCGCCAGATAGCCGGAACCTTCATCTATGATATCCGCAGCCTCCGAGCCGGAATGGTACAGATTCAACACTGTGTTAGTCAGGTCGATCAACGGCCCCGTTTCATTCCACCAACGGGAAGTGCGAATAAGCAGCATCCCATCGGATTCGTTCCAGAGATTATCAGCATCGATCATCCCCAAAAATGCAGTATGTGCATCAGTCCCAATGAATTTCGCCCCATAACCTGCATCTCTGTATTGCTGGACAAAAGTTATTTGAGGAATTGGTGGAAATATATAATCGCAATATTTGAGGCCCTCGACTTCAGGAGTCCAAACGAATGTGAAATCAACAAGATAACCTGCTACCCATTCGTATTGATCCGGATGAGCTTCGGCGTATTTCTGTGCTCCATTAAGAACCGCCGGCCCATATGAGTCATTCCAAAAAGCGCCACCAATTCTAGCTGGCCTGTCAGTGGGAAAATCGGGGTCGTTTTCAGCTATCCATTTGAGTATGGAATAAGCTTGGCAGTCAGGGGCGGTCTCAAGCCCAAATACATATCCCGGTGGTTCCAACACATCCACAACAGTGGAAGTGGTAAAAATTGGGAATTGGTCTGAATCAGCGATTGGTTTGAGGATTACCGGAGTATGATCCACAGGCGTAAAAATCAAATCCGCGCCCTTTTGTTTAAGCCATTGATAGCCGGGAATATCGCGAGCAGAATCGTATTGATTATCATAGGTAACTACATCAAGTTCCACTCCGGGGATAATGCTTTGTTCATTGAAGTATCGGGCCATATCGTTCAGTGCCATATTAACGTATTGCATTTGAGCTGCTGAAGGGCCTGTGAGGTCAGTGAGATTTCCTATGGTAATTAACAAAGGTTCAATCTCAGCCTCATCCACACCCATATCCACAACGCCATCGATTATACGCGGATCGCCTTCGAAGTCTTCTGCCGGCAGGTTTGGCGCCGTGTTGGTACCGGCATTGATACACGGGGAAGTTGGAAGCAGATGGAAGTTCCCGCTGCCGGGATTGATGAATAATGGGTTACTATTGATGTTGCCGATACCAACATGTCCATCCATTACATCACTGTAGGTTACTATAGCACCACTATCAGAAGGCGCGACCTGTGCACCAATGGTAATTGACTCAACAGGCGTGGCAGACACAGGGGGTGAAGCCCCATATCCTTCAATTTGATCCGGAACATTCGCCCAGAGGATACAATTGGTGACAATTGTCTCCCCATAAGCACAGTACATCCCACCACCACCCCAACTGCTATATGCCCAGTTATCGTAAAACGTGCAATTTGTGATTACAGGCGTGGAATCATAACTATTGTACATTCCTCCCCCATAATCATAAGCCTCGTTGGCCCAGAAGATAGTATTTGCCACAACGGGGCTGGAGTAAGCATCATTGTACATTCCTCCCCCATCATTCGCAAAGTTTTGAGTGAAAATACAGCCAATGAAAGTAGGTGAGTCTGATGGTCCAGCGTTATATACGCCCCCACCAAAATCAGCATTGTTGTTGTTAAAAATGACATCACTAATACTGGGGGATGATGTTTCGTCGTTATACAGACCACCGCCCTGATCAGCAACGTTGTTACCAAAAGTGTTCTTCATCAGTAATGGTGCAGACGAATTGAAATTTGCCATTCCGCCACCTGTGCCATGGGGATAGACGCCAGTGACGACATTGCTTTCAAATATACAACCATGTAGTGAGGGAGAAGAACTGTCATTGTATACCCCACCGCCGGAACCAGCACTATTCCCATTGAAAACACAACCACCCAACTGGGTATCCGAATCTTCGTTGTATATCCCGCCGCCATTACCAGCGGCTGCATTAGAGGTAAAGAAGCCTTCGGTCACTGTAGGGTTGCTCTTGCTATTGTACATTCCTGCCCCGGTTGACGCCTGATTATTCGAAAACGAGCAGCCCTCGATTTGAGGAGCACATGCGTTATCAGTATCACCGATATTCGCCATTCCGCCACCCTCATAAGCCGAGTTACCGGAGAATTCACACTTGGACAATTGCGGGGAATCCCCATAGTTCCAGATTCCCCCTCCGGTAGTTAATGCAACATTCTCAATAAATGAACATTGACTGACCAGCAGAGCAGAATCGATACTATACATCCCCCCACCATTATCAGCCTCATTGCGATCAAACGTGATATTCACAGTGTCAGGAGATGAACCTTCATTGTATATACCGCCACCGCTGCTTTCAGCGATATTGTCAGCAAAGGTGCAATTACCAATCCCTACTGAAGGCATATATGATGCAAGTTCAAACGTTTCCGTGCCCAGGAACAAATAGTTTTCGATATACTTAACCGTGCAAATGAAACTTCCGCCGACATCCCACCAGAAATAATTGGTGGCATCCGGGTTTCCACCGCCAGTCCCCATAGCTTCGACTCTATAGCAATCAAACGTCCCCATTGGAACCGTGACTTCCTCAATCCCCACAACTTCGGCATTCCAAGTCATTTCTTCATAAAATGCAAAGATTGGGATATCAACATCGGTCTCATAGGCCCAGGCAGCCCCAACCGAAAGATTCTCAGGACGATCTGTGTAAGAGTAATCCCTGGTTACATCCAGTTTGATACCTCCCATCACATTTGCCAGAAGAAAGACATATTCCCGCAGTAAATCGCTATGGTTTACGCTACGAAATTCAATAGCTCCGTAAAGCGTTACCGGTACATCCATTGCGGGAACAACCCCACCCGAATAGGGATAGCGACGTTTTGCCTCGCCAAGTATTGACGCCTTGGTTCGATAGGCTGATTCACCCTCAACCTCGTTTATTTCACTCACGTTTACTGTCCATTCCGTATCGTTGGCGAGTGTGATCGTGCCACCTGACACCCCAACCTCATTACACTCATAATTGACCGCATATTCCCAGTTTGAGTAAAAATCCAATCCAGAGGCAAAGGAATCCAAGTTATACATTCCCGCACCCTCGTCAGCCGTGTTGGCTTCGAAGGTACAATCGGAAACCTGAGGCTCGGTCTCTACGT
>CAZJQZ010000125.1:0-7107 GCA_964548045.1 uncultured Dehalococcoidia bacterium
GCCTTGTTTAGTGATCGTTCGATTTCGGCCTTCTCCCGTTTCCCGCCGGCTATGTCAAATACAGATACCCATGCTGTCTTGCTATCCGTAGTGAATAACTTCTGTCGATTCTGCGGGGTATCCGGGATAGCATTACCACCAGATAGCATATCCATCTGTTTGGATTCTTGTGGCCCGGTGTCCTCCGGTTTCATTTGCTCAATCGAAGGTGTTATACTCTCCGGATTCATTTTGCCTATTGCGACATCCCAAAACTCACGCGGATCTATGTGCTGCGATAACTTATCAATTAAAGCCTGGTTGGACTTTATCCATTGGTTGTAATTCAGTTCTTTGATATTCTTGATTTCTTTTGACTTCCGTTCGCGATCTTCTAATGTGTCGCCTTTAACATACGGAACATGGTCAAATCTAGTCGCCCGGCTTTGTTTCCTGGCCTTCATTATTAGCCCATGAAATTTCTTAGGTAATAGCTTCCGTAGTTCCTCTTTATTCCGTTTCAGGTTGGGCGTCTGGCTCGATTTCTCCGTAGGCTGCTTCTCTACTTCCTGTTTATTCGGTGCATCTAGGGCTTTAATCGCTTCGTCATAATCACCTTTTGCTTGTTTGAAAGACGGGTATTTCTTTAACGATACAAGCTCTGAAGCATCCGTATCGTATGCCCGTACCATCCAACTATCATCGGTGTCAGCCTTGTATAACTCATAATCGACGCCATCTATTTGTTTACGCTCCATTACCTTAGCTGGCTCACCCATTACACGTATTGTTTGTTCTTTAACCCGGGATGTCTGCCTTTGCCCTTTGCCCACAGTAGCCGGGTATGCTGCCTGTTGTGGCTCAGGGAACTTCACGCTAACCGGGCTGTCCATAGCACCCCCAACAACTTGCACTTCCTTCGGCGGCTTTGGCATCTCACCCTTCTTGCCGGCGTCCAGATCCGCATAATACCGCGACATGGACAGTGCATAGTCCTCTAGTCGCTTGAACCCATCCTCACCCACAGCCTTCTTTGTCTTTTCGGTGTGGTCATATAGTCTGTCATGGGTCCAATTGGCCCACCGCGTCATATTGGGTGTTCGGAACTGGATCTCAAGCGGCTTCCCATCGCGCATAACCGTTAAATGATATGATCGGTAGCCGCCCTTCGGGTTCGTAATATAGTCTTCATCTTCCTTAACTTTATATTTGCGCTTCACCGCACTCACACCAGCCTTCAGATCCTCCAGGTTATCAAATGTCACTCGAAGGCCCGCGAAATCCTCCATGTTATTATGTGTGTACGGGGGATCGCTGGCGTTTTTCTTTTTCAACTTCTTTACAATGCTCGGCACTGTCTTCACCCTGCCCTCAACCTGCTCTCCCTTGAAGGAATTCTCAAGGTCTGTTTTCACATGGTCAAAGACCGCTTCATACTGAACCCGATAATCCTTCAAATGCGTAGTATCCCATCCCTTGAGATCATTCCGGGATGGATTCCAGTCTTCAGGCTTTACAGTCGGCTCATTCGTTTCTATATCTTCAGTAATGGCATCATCGCTTCTTGGGTCATGCAGGGCCCCATAAACGACGTTCCGTTCAATCTCAGTGTCAACATCATTAGCGAGTTCCGGTAAGCCTGGCGGCACTTTACCAAACGCAGCCCGTTCACCATAATGATATGTTGTCCCTTCACCTTCCGGGGCCTCTCCCTTCGATACCTCTTGATATTCCACACTTGGAGGCTCGACCTCTTCTCCCTTCATTTTTCGGTGTATGCGATCCAATTCCTTAGATACCGCACTTAACCGTTTCTCGTGCGGGAACGACTCCTCCGCCTGTTGTTTATACATCGCCAGGTTTTTCTCGTCCTGTACCAATTCCTTTTTCAGTGAGTCCACCTTGTCCGGGATAGCATTGATCGTGTTGTTGATGCGTTTCACTACCCCAGTCTCAGACAGGTCATTATATTGGATCGGCAGCATACTATAATCCGTTCCAGCGTCTGGATTATGCATGGATATCGCATATCCGGTATGCTCCCCGCAATTCTCGACTGTGATTGTGTATCCTTTGTATTCCCCAACTTTTCGGGGCCCATCGGTTACCGGCATATTGCTTAGAGCATCCTTCAATGCCTTACCAGCTTCAGCGCTCTTATCATATGCCGTGCCATCGATAATCATTAGGAAATCTTTATCCTTCACTTTCTGTACGTGGTCCGCATCCTTCGACATCTTCGAAATGCGCTCTTTATTCGATGCGATGGTCTTTGGTAGTTCCTGAAGTTGTCTCCGGGCCCGGTAGATCGAATCTCTATGGCTGGCCTGGAGCAATTGTAGTTTCCGTACATCATTCTCCAGTTCCGCCGCTTTCAACACATCGGGGTTCCCGGTTGCCAGGGCCTTAGCCTCACTTGCGCTAAGTGTGAATGAATCCACATCCGCTATCTCGCGCGGAGGATTGTCTCGGCGCATGATTGCTTTAATCGCTTTCGATTTCGACTCAATCGCCTGCCACATATAAGCATCGAATGAGCCTTCGGTTACATACGTGTATATCCTGACGCCAGGGCCTGGATCAACAATCTTCCCATTTTCGATTTTGGGTCCATAGACTTTATTCCCCTGGCGGATTATCCTGCCTTCTCTTTGTTCGATGTCCCTGGGCCTCCAGGGGGCATCAATATGATGCAACGCAGCCGCGCGCTGCTGTACGTTGACACCGGTCCCTAATTTATTAGTCGAACCGATTATTACCCGAACTTCACCGGAATTGACCTTACGATAAAGTTCTTTTTTCTGCGGATCTGTCTTTGCGTCATGGATAAATGCGATATCCTTGTTAGGTATTCCTGCCTTTACCAGCTGATCTTTTAATTTCCCATAGACGTTACGCAGGACTTTTTGCTCCTCTACGGTCTCCTCATCCTCTGTATTACTGTCATCCGATTCGGTCTTTTCATCTGATTTCGGGGTGCCTAAGTCCAGGAAGAGTAACTGAGTGCCTTTGTCTTTATCAGTTTCCTTGTAAATACGCACCACATTACTGGCAACCGTGGCCAACTTACCATTCGGGTCAGTGTCGGCCTTTGGATTGACCATACGCATATCAAGACTCGCCATACGCGCGTCACTACTGATTTTCAGCATATTGTCTACCTTTGGATCTACGCTTTTCACCCGATCCGCCCGCTCTGCCAGGTGTTGCATATACAATTCCAGCGCTTCACTCATAGGTACAGTGACAACCGTTCGCTTTGGTCTCCCCTGATCATCCACTAATCGGGGCCTGATCTTTGCGATATTTGGCGCTTCCTCCGCTACCTTGATATCCGCTACCTGCTGCCATAACGCCGATAGCTCCGGCATGTTATTGAACTTACTGAAGCGTGAAGTCAGTTTGTATTTACCTGTGGGAGTCTGCTCGATTGTTTCAGTCGTCTCACCGAACATCTTCGCCCACGAATCGAAATGCTCAAGCCCTTTCGCTTCGAGCACCGGGCGCTGGAGATATCGCATCATAGTATACATTTCAGCAATCGTATTTGCGATAGGTGTCCCTGTGGCAAACACCACGCCATGATTACCGTTATCTTGCAGGTATCGGGCTTTCTGGTACATGTTCCAGGCCCTCCGGGATCCACCTGTCGATAATCCCTTTATAGGGCCCATCCTGGTAGCGAAACGCAGGTTCTTGTAATAGTCGGCCTCGTCTACAAATAGTTGATCAACACCAAGATCCTCAAAGTAAATGGTATCATCGGAAATATCCCGGACCGCTGCTTGCGCGGACTCCAGCCGCTTCTCGCAATTTTTCAACGTCTTTTGTAGCTGCTTATGCGTTTTCGTCTTATTCCCATTTATAGCAGCTTCCTCATACAGCGCATCCCGAATTATCTGGATCTCTTCCTTTAACGCTTTCGCTTCGGTCTCCGGCCTCAGAGGAATTCGTTCGAATTGGCTGTCAGCCAGAATGACCGCATCCCAGTCCCCGGTGGCTACCCTGGATACAAACTCGTTACGCTTAGCCGGCGTGAAATCATCCTTATCCGGCATCAAAAGATTCGCATAAGGGTAGATATCATGGAATTCATTTTTGAATTGCTCATGGACAGCCTTCGGCACTACAAACAACGGCTTATTGGCCAGGCCCAGCCGCTTCAATTCCATCGCGGCACCGACCATTGCGGCAGTTTTGCCGAATCCCACCTCATGGGCCAGTAGTGCTGTCCGGTCCTGGGTCACGCGCCATATAGCATCCTTGATATGCGGGTGTAATTTACGGGCCCATGCTTCAGTCATACCAGGCAGATCTTGATGCCGACCATCATACCGCCTGGGCCTATAACCGTTGAATGTCGTGTTGTAAATATCCACCATTCGCTGGGCCCGGTCCGCATCTTCCCATACCCATTCCTTGAATCGTGCCTTGAGTGCATCTGCTTTCTCTCTCGCCGCTTCGGTTTGTACCTCATTCCGAATAGTCTTACCATCGATCTTCTGAGTTACTACCACTGGAGTGCCATTCAATATCAATTTGAGTAACGCTGGTGCTGGCTTTTGCGGGGTCCCCCATTTTTCTTGCGCTAATACATTCGATGCCTGTATTTGTTGTTCGACTAACCATTCCCCGGTTTCTGGGACAAATTTGAAGTATGGGATATGCCGCTTCTTCCAGTTGCTAGCGGGATTCAGCGTATCCTCGATGAATTGATTCACAACATCGACTGGTATCCAGGTAGCTCCCAGGTTTGTGCTGATTTGGCTGGGGTCCAGATCCTTTGGCTGAACGGCCTTCAATGCTTCCACATTCGTTCGGTAATTTGGGTTTACTTTAGCTTTAGCTTGTGCGATCCGCAACTTTTCCCGGACATCACCGGACAAATACTCATCGGATAGTTCCCAGTCACCTACCGGGTTCTTGTATATCTTTCCTTTCCCCGCTAGGGAATTACGGACATCTTTTGCTGTCTTGCCCAGCAACTGGCCCATTCTCTCAAAATCAAGCCGCCCGAACTCGTTAAGTGAAACGATAGCGGCATCTGTATCACTTTCAACCGCCGCTTGCGACTTCCCATGTATCGTCCGCCCGGAAAAGATCCTCATTTTCAGGCTATCTGCCTGCTTAGGGGTCAACGACTTCGCGGACTTAACCTGCCTAACGGTCAAATCATCGGATTTTTCCTTTTCCAACGCCAATAAGAATGGTCCATCCGGGTCCCCTTTAAGTAAAGCTGCGTTTTTACTCGAATGGAGCGGGCCATAGTTTTGAGTATATTGGTCATATAGTACATTCAGTTTATCTTGCTCGAACTTCAGATCCTCATCGTCATCCGATTCCATTTGGGCCCTGAGTACCCTGCGCGCAGCATCCCGGATCTGCAATAAATCGTGTATCTGGGATTCCTCCTGTGGGGATAAGCCTGCATCATGTAGAACACCATTACGTTTAATGAACACCTTGCCGTTTTCACCTATCACCCGAGACCCGTCACGAGCATTTGCCCCACTTGGCTGAATCGAAGCACGATTATCTGTACTTCCTGCCAGGGTCTTATCCCGAACGATTCCTTCAGGGATACGGTGGATTGCGTCTTTTAACAATGAACCAAGCGGCGGGGCACCGGCCAGGGTGTATTCATGCTTCCCATACATACCTCCACCACGTTTGATTTGATGTTTCCCTAAAACATGGTCAGGGTTATCGACAAAATACCGGTTGATAGGGACCTCTTGAACTTTGGTGTAGGAGTCTGGGAAATCAACATTCGTATCAACTGTATCCACCCAGGATACATCGTCTGCCGTTTCGCCTGGTTTCCGCTTGCGTAGGATGATCAAATCGGTGGTAACCTCTGTGTCAGGAAACGCATTATTAGGCAACCGAAATGCCCCTAACAAATCAGCACGTTCCGACAAGTGCTCCCTTAAGCGCCGCCCAGTGTTGGGAGAGTCCATTGTGTATCGACTGGTAATGAACGCCATAATACCGCCAGGGCGCAATTTATTCAATGTCTTCGCAAAGTAGTAATTATGGACGCTACTCGTAAGGTGTTTGTCCTTCTTCGAGAAGTCGCGGTCATAGACACCATAATTACCGAATGGAACATTCGACACAGCAATGTCCACTGAATCATTCCCAATCGGCGCTTTTTCGTACCCCATGACATATACGGCGGCTTCGGGGTACAACTGCTTGGTAATGCGCGCTGACAAACTATCGATCTCAACCGCTGTTCTTTTTGAGCGCGCTGCCCAATCTACCGGCTGGAAGCCCAGATATCGGCCAGTGCCGGCTGCCGGCTCCAGGATATGAGGATTCTGAATATTATCAGCGCCCAGCCTCTTGAGGATATCCCATGTAGCTTTGATCAATTCCGGTGTAGTGAAAAATGCGTTCAGCCTCGATGATTCGATGGCTTCGTATTCATCTTTTGTGGTGATCTCTCGCAGCGCTTCACCGCGCGCTTTCCATTTACCACCATAATCCCGCCAGGTATTGAATGCAGGTTCAAATCGGCTGTCACCGAAACCACTATATTTAGTTAAAAGTGCCTGTTCCTCCGGAGTCGCCTGCCGATCCTCAGATTCGATCTTTTTGAGGGCCCGGATCGCTTCCAGATTAAGGTCAAACTTCTGGGCAGCACCCGCATCATGGGCGATATCACTGGAACCATCCAGGATGATATCCTGCGGGGTAGACGTGTTTACTCTCCCTGGTGTTAGGGGCTCTGAAGTCAGTCGCTTTCGTGGTCCAGGATCTCCGCCCGGATCGCGCGATTCCATGCCATTTCCGGGTCCACTCCCTGGCTGATTAGACTCTCCGCGTAACGTTTTGCTGCTTCCACCTTCAGATTGATGTACTTCTTGCCGGTCGGTTTGTTCATCTCCCTTGAATGGGCTAGTGCTTTCTCGTACAGTTCGTTGTCTGTCGGCGGCTGGTATTCCGGTACTTGATATGTCACTGCCATTTCCACCACCTTCCTTTCCTTTATTATACTGCTTAGCCAAATATTTCGAGATCTCAAAAACCAGCGAATCGGTACTGGCCCAATTCTTACTGATCTCCGGGTACTTCGATATACCTAAATGATTCGCGTATTCACGAGCTTTGAATAGGTTCTCT
>CAZJQZ010000126.1:0-7082 GCA_964548045.1 uncultured Dehalococcoidia bacterium
CATTATAACGGATGGAGTGATAACGGGAGTAATTTCAGGGGATATGAAAATGATACTCTTAATGGCAGCGAACGGCTAGAAATGTCCGCCACAGCGGATACTTCTACCTGTGGGGAGTTGACCCTCTCCTTCGACTACGCTGTGGAAGGGGATTGCGAAGATTCTGATAAACTTGAATATTATTTCCGCGATCAATGGGGCAACTGGGACTGGCAGGGCTATGTATTTGAAAATGCCGAAACATTAGATAACGACCATGCCTACCATAACTTCACGGTAACTACCAGCAATCCCCAGTATCTTTACAACGGCTTCAGGGTGCGTTTTGATGTGGAGTATTTTGGTGGTAGTGATGAACGCGCTTGCATTGATAATTTCGTCATTTTCTGCACGGGTGGTGACGAGAATGACCGCTATCTTACCATGAACAACGGTGCTGTTGGCGATTTGAGCGGCTGTATGAATGCCCAAATTACCTGGAAGCAGACCCTGAACGGGTCTGATATTGATCCCGGCGATTGCCTTGAATATGAATTATGGGATAATCTGGATTCCGAGTGGGATTACATTGGTTCGCAGTGTATCACGGGAGCACCAACTGTAAACGTTACCGATATTTGTTACCTGCAAAACCTCCGGTTAAGATTCCGGCTGGCCGGATTCGATGAGAGCGATGATTATTGCACCATTGATGATGTCAAGGTAATATGCGAAACATGTACCAACCCGGTCGATGATGATCGTTATCTTGAAATGAAACCCGGCATGGATTTAAGCGGCTACCCGGAAGTGAACCTTTCCTGGGATCAGGCTACGGATGGAGCTCTGGAAGGCAACGATTATCTTGAATACTGGTTGTGGGATGCAGCTGCAGGCGATTGGGTTTTACAGGAAAACCCGTTTACAGCCGCACCTCCGCCTTCCAATTATCAAACGGTAGTGAACAATCCGGACTACCTGCAGGATTTCCGGGTAAGATTCCGGATAAATGGATTTGAGGCAGCCGATGAGCACTGTTATATTGATAATATCCGCGTTATCGAGCAAGTGATAACGATACTGGCTGATAACACAGCCAGCCTCAAAATTACACCTGTGGCGGGGGACCCCTTCTGGGTTTATTACGATGAGAACGGGGATCCCGCCAAAACCACGGATCCGGACGAAGCCGGCGAACTGGTGGCCACCACCATAGAACCTGAAAGGGCTGCCTGGATGGATGCGGAAGGCGGATATGCCTATGCCTGTAACAAGGATGTGACTGATCTGATCCAGTTGTACTGTAACCCGGAAACTGAGGAAACAACATTCACAATCGGGGATATCGATACACAGGCGCTCAGCCACGGTGGTCATGGGGATCAATATACATACCTGGGCTGGGCACTGTTGCTGGTCTACCAGTCCCCCGATGAACTGGGGCACCGGCTCATTATATACGATGATGCCGAAGATTTGGCATGGATTCCCAATGCCACCAATGCGGGAAAAAACAATAATGTGCGCACATATGACTGCTCCAACTTCATAGTACCGGAAAAAATCTCTGGTGAAGACAATGTTGCCACCATTACCGTCATGGTTTTGGAGGGAGACTCTAATTATGACAGTAGCGGTTGTTCCTCAGACCATGGCGATTGTTTAACCCTCAACGGTACCGAACTCGAGAGCAGATACTGCGACGATCACGGCATTCCTACCTACAATACATGGGATTCCCGGTCTGAAATGTGTGCCAACGAAGGCTTGGATATTGAAACCTTTGATGTAAAGTGGACCGATAATTTGCTGGCGGAGGGTGATACCTCGGCAACAGTTAAAATATGGTCAGGGGATCCTTATGATGGTGTTGGTGTGGCATTAATTATCATGGCTTTCCGCAGCGAAACCGGCTCCAGCGGCGCTTTGAGCTACCGTATTAAGTAAATAGAAAGAATTTGCCTGCAAAAACCGGCTCCCTTGAATTCAAGGGAGCCGGTTTTTTATTTGAGCCACCTTTCATCCCCTTTACGAAAGGGGGGGAGGGGGATTGGTGAACTGATCAGAGGTTCCTTAAAACCATTTGCATGTTTATCCCCTTGCGCCCCCGGCCAAATCGAATTACAATAATTAATAGGACAAAAACATATAAAATCTATGCCAATTGGCAAGAGGTACGGAAAGATCAAAATTCTACTTGTTTACCCCCAATACCCGGATACCTTCTGGAGCTTCAAACATATCCTGAAATTCGCTTCAAAAAAAGCGGCCTTCCCCCCGCTGGGGTTGTTAACTATCGCCGCCATGCTTCCCGATGAGTGGGAGCGGAAAGTCATCGATATGAACGTCTCCCCTCTTAAGGATAAGGATATCCTGTGGGCCGATTACGTCTTCATCAGCGCCATGATAACGCAGAAGGAATCGGCCATTGAGGTTATCGAGCGTTGCAACCGGCTCGGGATCAGCGTGGTGGCCGGAGGCCCGGTTTTTACCACCGGCTACGAAGAATTTAAAGGGGTGGATCACTTCATCCTGGGCGAGGCGGAAGCCACCTTTCCTCCGTTTCTGGAGGACCTCCGGAACGGCTGTGCCAGACCGGTTTATGCTTCGGAAGAACACCCTGATATCGCCCGAACGCCCATTCCCGCCTGGGATTTGATAAAGCTCAAACACTACTTCTCCATGCCCGTCCAGTACTCACGCGGGTGTCCATTTGATTGCGAATTCTGCGATATCATCATCATGTACGGGCATGTCCCCAGGACCAAATCACCGGAGCAACTCCTGCGGGAATTTGATGCCCTCTATGAGCGCGGCTGGCGCGGTTCACTTTTCATCGTGGATGATAACTTCATTGGCAACAAAATAAAAGTGAAGGAAATGCTTCCCGAGGTGATCAGGTGGCAGAAAGAGAGAAAATATCCTTTCCTGCTTTTCACGGAGGCCTCACTGAATCTCGCCGATGATGAAGAGCTGATGGGGATGATGGTTGAGGCGGGATTTGACAAGGTGTTCGTGGGGCTGGAAACGCCCTCGGAGGCAAGCCTGGCCGAGTGTAATAAGTTCCAGAATGAAAAGCGTGATATGACCGCTGCGGTCAAGACGATCCAGAATAACGGGATGCAGGTGCTGGGCGGGTTCATCGTGGGGTTCGATAACGACCCGGAATCGATATTTGATAGCCAGATTAATTTCATTCAGAACATCGGGGTAGTCACAGCGATGGTGGGCATACTGACCGCTCTGCCCAAAACGAGGCTCTACAATCGGCTCAAGGAAGAGGGCCGCTTGCTGAAAAACAGTTCCGGCGATAACACCGATGGTTCCCTCAACTTTATCCCCAAAATGGATCCGGAGAAGGTTATCAAAGGCTACCAGCGGATAATTCAGACGATCTATTCCCCAAAAAAATACTATGAGAGAATCGGGACATTTCTGGATGAATACAATCCCAAAAGGCCCAGAAGACAGAGGATCGGTTTTGGGGAGATAAGGAGCCTGTTAAAGTCCGTCTGGTATCTGGGGATTTCCGGGAAATCAGACTCCAAGCGATATTACTGGAAGATTATGACCAGGGCCTTTTTTAAGCACCGCCGGGCCTTCCCCGAGGCCGTGACTCTGGCCATTTACGGTATTCACTTCCAAAAGGTGGCGGAAGCTGCCAGCAAACCACACTATTCAAAATAGCACCCAGGTTGCCGGCGCTCGCTTATCCTCTCAAGGTACGGCGGTTATTTGTGCTTTCAACTGAGCCAGTGCGTTATCGTATTCCGAATCGAGCTGGGCGGAAAGCTGGCGCCAGTTTTCCTGAAACTCAGGCCGCTGTTCCACATTGAAATCACCGCCCGGGGCCATCCCTGTCTGCTGCCGGATTTGCTGTGCTACTACCTGTTCTACCTGGGCCTTCAACTGGTCATAGTGTTGCTTTCTTGCCTGGGTATAGTAATTTGAAAGGTTATCCAGTTGTTCTTTAGCCTGCTGGATAACCTTTTTGGTCTTCTTAATAGAGGATAGGCCGTTGAAAACTTTTTCGTTAGTTGATATATCGGATTCTTTTTTGGGCAGAACCACATTCTGCAAAAGAACAGCTTCCAATGCCTTTGCTATATATTGTCTTGCCTCAGAGTTACATTCGGCCAGAGCGGCTTCGAGGTCATAATCATCTTTCTTGAAGAATCCGGCTGCGAGCCGTTCTCCCTGTGCGCGGTATTCCATTTCCCGGAGTTTCTCTTCCGGTATTTCTATATGATCGGCTCTTTCCATGGCCCGGTCGAGAGCGCTTTTCATGAAATCGTCGCTCATAGCTTGCCTCCTATTGCCAGGTCCACCACTTGTTCAGTATAAAGTTGAACAACGTAGCCGCAATTATACCAACCATCCCCGAAGCAAGATAGTATACATCGGCTATTTCAGTCAGCAGAATCAGTATCCCCATGTTGATTCCCAAACCGATCAGACTAATAAAATTGAACTTCAAAGCGCGGGATAAAATGGAAGTTAGTATCAAAGTTCTCCTGTCCCGGAAAGTCCACAATTCGTTCCATGTAAAATTGTTTATGATAGATGCCTCGATGGCAATTGCAGCGGAGACAGCATAGAACAGCCCTATTGACTCGGTCAGCAAAGCCAGCAGCCCCATGTTAACAATAACGCCACTCATACCCACCAGCAAGTATTTTACAAACCGTTCGGTTTCCCTTTCACTCCGCACCAGGCGATACAGGTGTTTGAGATAATTGATTTGTTCGGCGGTATTGAAGGTACTTGTTCCCCTTTCCCGACCCTGGAATACATATGGCACCTCGACCACCCCGTTGTGATTGCCCTTGATCAAAATTTCCAGCAAAATCTTGTATCCGACAGGATTCAGAGTGACTCCCTCGATGACCTTTTTTCGGAAAAGAAAGAAACCGGAGAGAGGGTCTTTAACCGATCTGATCCTGGCAAAAAGGAAGTGAGGTATGAGTTTGGCGCCTCGGGAGATGAACTCCCGAATGAAAGTCCAGCCTTCAGTGCCGCCGCCATTCACATATCGGCTGGCAATGGCAATATCGGATTCATCCATTGCCCGGAGCATTTCAGGAATATGTTCCGGAGGGTGCTGGAGATCGGCATCTATCACCCCCAGGATATCCCCTGAAGCCTGCTGAAAACCTTCGATGACTGCCGAGGCAAGCCCCAGTTTGCCTTTTCGGTGAATTACCCTGATTGGTTTCTGTAAAGCCAGTTCCTCTGCCAGAGCGCCGGTACCATCGGGGCTGTTATCATCGACCACTACCAGTTCATAATCGAAGCTGGCCAGACAGGCATGGACCCGGTCGGCAAGGAAAGGTAAGCTTTCAACTTCATTATAGGTGGGAACAATAATTGATAACCTGGTCAAAACTGAATTTCCTCAAATCTGTTATTGGGGGCCTGCTGCTCGCCTCCTAGATTATCTATTAAAAGACGATGCTTTGGCAAGTCTTTGGTTGTAAGTGCTCATTGGAGAAATGGGAGGAAAATAAATCAGGAAAATAAAATTTGGCCATGCAGGTAATTCCCCTTACATGGCCAATAAAGAAAATGCCCTGTTTTTGCGCCTAAGTGGTGGCCTGTTTTAACAGCATACCATCAAGCGTCCGCTTCGTTTCCGCAGGGTCTCGGCTCCATTCAAGCGCCATGTCTCTGCTGATTTTCCTTCTACGATAGAGCTGTACCAGCGCCTGATCGACCGTTTGCATGCCGTATTCAGTTCCCATCTCAACAGCATTTAGTATCTGATGGGTTTTTCCTTCCCGGATAATGCTTCTAACAGCGTGCGTTGCAATCAGCACCTCTATAGCAGCAACACGCCCTTCCCCCTGATAAGCTGGTACCAGACATTGATAAAGAACTCCCTTGAGAGTTGTAGCAAGCTGAAGGCGTATCTGTTGCTGCTGGTGTGGCGAAAAGGAATCAATGATACGGTCCATCGACTGAGCCACGCCAGGAGTATGCAACGTGGTCAGGACCAGGTGCCCTGTCTCTGCCGCAGTCAGGGCAGTTGAGATTGTTTCGAGATCGCGCATCTCTCCCACCATAATAACGTCGGGGTCCTGACGAAGAGCATGTTTAAGGGCACTTGCAAATGAATGGGTATCGGTACCCGTTTCGCGCTGGACGAATATACTCTGGTTATCTTGATGCACATATTCTATGGGGTCTTCAATGGTAATTATCTTACGTCCCATCCTTTGATTCAGGTATCCCAGCATGGCAGCAAGGGTGGTGGACTTACCGGAACCTGTAGGCCCGGTTACTATAACCAATCCGTCGCTTTCGAGAACCATGTCCTTGCAAATATCCGGCAGTCCCAGATCGTCTATAGTAGGTATTTTAGTTTGAATTGCGCGAAACACCATGGATATTGTTTCCATCTGGTAATGCGCGTTCACCCGAAAACGGCTGACGCCTTCAATAGAATGAGCAAAATCCAGTTCCCAGTCCCGATAAAAATTACCCTGCTCCTCCTCCGAGGTTATATCTTCCAGCACTTGCCTCATTCCATCAGCGGTCATCTCCGGTATCTGATACTGGGGAACGAGTTTGCCGTCGATTCTCAGGGTAGGGGGCATCGCTACCCTGAGATGAAGGTCGGAAGCGTTGCTATCGACTGTCAATCGAAGCAGGTCATCTATGTTCATTACTACTGATCGCCCTCACTCTTCTCAATCTTATCGTATCACTTCTATTTGGAATGGTGTTGAGGTTGAGCTGATAACTTCAATATCTGCGCTGATGAATGTTACCCTGCTCTCCACCTCAGATTTGGTAGATTCCCCCTCCTCGATGATTCTCAGGGTTACGTGATATGTTCCACTGTAATCATAAGTGTAACTGGGATTGGCTTGGCTGGAAGTAATAGCCTCGCCCTCATCGTCAAACACCCCAAAATCCCACAGGAACTCTACTGTATCTGTTGATGCAACTGGGGCAGCGAAATTAATTTGCAGATCACCGGCTCCAGAATTGACAATGAACTTATCATGTTCCATTTCGCATGCCTGCACAATTTTAGTAATAGTATCACAATTAGCATCCGATTCCACTGCCTTTAAGGTTACGGTGTAAGGCCCCTCCCC
>CAZJQZ010000127.1:0-7046 GCA_964548045.1 uncultured Dehalococcoidia bacterium
TCGATCAGACGTGTTTTGATAGCGTCGATCTTTTCCTGCAAATCAGGATCAACCGGGGTCACGTTCTGCAACGCATAGTCCACAAAGGCATTGTGACGTAAAGGCACACCCTTGGGGAGCCCGGTAGTTCCGGCAGTATACATCAGGATGGTTACATCATCATCGCCGATCTCAACAAATGCTTCATCCGGTGATGCGTTGGTTATGATCTCATCGTAACTGGCCATGCCCTCGACTTTGCTGTCCAGGGATACCAGTTGCGGGGACGAGGTGAGATCGGGCTGCATCGATTTCACCATGTCGATATAGCGATCACCGGCAAACAGAACCTTGCTCTCCGAGCTATTGAGCATGTGGGTCAGTTCCTTCTCCTTTGCCCTGAAATTCAACGGGACAAAAATAGCGCCGACTCTGGCAACTGCGAAGTATATCTCCACAAATTGATTGCAGTTCACCTGAAGCACTGCTACGCGCTCACCCTTCTGGATACCCATTCCCTGCAGGGCATTGGCCAGACGGTTGACCCGCTCAGCGACCTCGGCAAAAGAATAGCGTTTGCCTTCAAAGATGACGCATGGTCTGTCCGGTACTATTAGACTGGTGATGTTGAGAAATTCCGTGGTATTCATGTTTGAGTGTTTTCCTCCTGTGTTAATCTTTAAGGATATCTGTTAAGCTGCTTTACAGCTTCTTCCTTACAATTTCCATCGCACCGGACATCGTTTCCCCGGCACTTTCGTGTATGCACACATCGGCATGCGAATCCAGATCAGTGCGATCACGGTTTATTATAACAATCTTGGCTCCCGATTGCACTGCATAGCGTGGGATCAGCGCTGCCGGATACACCACAAGCGAAGACCCGATGACGATACAAAGATCGCAATTTTGCGCCCGTTGCTGGGATTCGCTCAGAACTTTTTCAGGTAAAGCCTCCCCGAAGAATACGGCATCCGGTTTGAGCAGTCCCCCGCACTTCCCGCACTCAGGTATTTCTGTGCCTTGCCCCATCCACTCGCGGAGCTCATCCATGGAGTAGTAATTCCCGCATTTCAAGCATATCGCTCTCTCCAGCGTGCCGTGAACATGGAACACCAGTTCGGGTGAATTACCGGCCTCTTCATGAAGTCCATCGACATTCTGAGTGACGATGCAATCAAGCTTCCCCATTCTCTCCAGTTCGGCGCCGGCATAGTGAGCTGCATTTGGTGATGTGCCGGTATGGGGAATAAAATCATCCTGAAGGAGAGCTTTCCAGTGCATCTTGCGGGCATCGATATCGTTCAGGAAACGCTGGAGAGTGAACATCTCCGGATCGTGTTTTTCCCAGATGCCGCCCGGACTGCGGAAGTCGGGGATGCCTGATTCCGTGCTTACGCCCGCGCCGGTGAAGATCACGATTTTATTCGAATCAACGATCAGTTCGGCCAGCTTTTCAACGAGCACCCCAAATGAAGAAGACATTACTTCGTTATCTCTCCGGCAGCCAGCGCAAATGCCAGCCTTTTTTCCAGGTCCAGTCCCTGATCCAATGTCATGTCGAGCCCTCTGGTAATGGCTGCTTTTGCATATTCAAGAGCATCGGGGTTGCTTGCCATAATCCGGCTGGCGACAGCTTCCGCCGTAGTATAAAGTTGTTCACGTGGCACGACCTGATTAATAAGCCCGATACGCAGGGCTTCGGCGGCATCAACACGGTCGGCGGTTAGAACGATTTCGGAAACACTGCCATGCAGAACCAGCCGGGGCATGGTCTGTGATCCCCCCGCTGTGGGAACCATACCGAGATTAGCTTCAGGAAGTCCGAACTGGGAATCCTCGGAGGCAATGCGAATATCGCAACACATGGCCATTTCGATTCCAGCACCGAGAGCAAATCCGCCAATAGCAGCGATCATCGGTTTTTGCACACTAAGGAACATCCCCCAGAGATCGTGCTCCCAGCGTATCTGGCGGGCGATTGTCTGCGAAGGCGCTGTGCCAAATTCGGAGATATCCGCTCCAGCGGAAAAAGCTCTGTCCCCAGCACCCCTGATAATGCCCACTCTTACTTCCGGGTCATCCTTTATAGCCGGGAGTATTTCGTAGAGTTCATCGCGCATTTTAATGCAAACTGCATTCATGGCCTTCGGCCGATTGAGCGTGATCCAGGCTATTCCGTTAGATTTTTCGTAGATTATGTATTCAAAAGCGCTCATTTTTATTACCTGTCAAAGTCATTCTGGCGACCTGTTAAGTCATTCACCCTTAAATTCCGGAGTTCGTTTCTCCTGAAAAGCGATTATCCCCTCAGTGCGGTCCTTGGTACTGTGGAGCAAAAACGAAAGGTCAGCCTCCAAACCCAATCCCTGCCCGATGGTCATATCCATTCCTTTGCTGATGGCTTCTTTGCCGTATCTTTCAGCGATTGGGCCTTTAGATGCCAGTTTTAGTGCCAGCTGTTCGACCTCAGAAGTTAGTTCATCGGGCGAAACCACCCTGTTTACCAGCCCGATTTGCCAAGCTTCATCTGCATCAATAATGGTGGCGGTGAGAATCATCTCCAGCGCTTTACCACGTCCCACGATTCTGGGCAACCGCTGAGTTCCGCCTCCAGAGGGGATGAACCCCTGAGAAACCTCCGGGAAACCAAAACGAGCATCTTTCGCAGCCAGCCGAAGATCACAGACCAGCGCAAGCTCCAGCCCGGGACCTGTCGAATCGCCATTGATAGCAGCAATAACAGGACACTTAAGCGAAGCGATTGCATTTGAAGCTATACGTGGTGCAGACAGGTCAGTTTCAGCCTCTCCAACCGAAAAGGAATTCCCCTCTGCTCCGAGTACAGTTACCCGGATATCATCGTCCTGATATATTGATTCACAACACATGGCAAGCTCATCCGCCATTGCCCGGTTGATCGCGTTACCGGCTTCAACACGGTTCAATTTCACATAGGCTACGCTGCCTTTCTTTTCGTAACTGATGTTTTTATAGGTCATTTTGTGCACCTCTTAAATCTTCACTTTGGCATACCTTTCATATTCGCTGTAAATACATCCGCAGTATTTCTGGAAGTATAGATCGAGCTCCCTGGCCATCCGGTGGCTTTCGCGGAAACCCGGACTGAAATCTTCGAACATGAATTCGACTTCGTTCTCCTGAGCAGCCTGATCGCCGATCTCCCGTATCAACTCGTGATCCTGATAAGGGCTGATTAGCAACGTGGTAGTGAATGTATCAAAGCCATTTTCCCGTGCGATTCGGGCTGTTTTGTTCAGCCGTATGCGATAGCAATCGCGACAGCGATCCCCTTCGTGTCCTGCCACAGCGCGAATGAAATCAACCATTTCATAACCTTCCGTAACAATCAGAGGGAATTCCCATGCTTTTGACAGGGTCTGCATGGCTTCCAGCCGCTTCCGATGCTCGGTGAACGGATGGATATTAGGATTGTGCCAGAGGGCCGAAACTTTGAGGCCCTGCTCCTCAAGATTTCTTACCGTATAAGTGGCGCAGGGGCCACAACAGCTATGCAACAAAACAGAGGCCATGCCAATTCCCTCCGCTATTATAGCAGATAGAATAATAGATTGGGTATGGCGGTTGTTTCAAAGGCTCCAATTCAATACAATAAAGTACAATGAAGATGGATAAAACTTTAGATTAGAGGAAGAAAAATGTCGAACAAATGGGATGTAATAGTAGTTGGTGCCGGGCCAGGTGGAGCCCTGGCTGCCCGCAAATGCGCTTCAAAAGGGCTGAAGACGCTTCTGCTGGAAAAACAAAAACTGCCCCGTGATAAGGTCTGCTCCGGGATGATTATGGGTGAGTGGGCCCAGAAGATACTGAGAGAGGGATTCGGTGAAATCCCGGAGGAAGTGCTGGTTGAACCCGGATCACTGCTGGGCTATGCGGTGCATGTGCCGGGAACTCCTGTTCAAACGCTGAATATGAATACTCCCATCACCTGGAGGAAGCACCTCGATTACTGGATGACCAAAAAGGCTCGTAATGCCGGGGCTCAGATATGGGATGACGCAAGGGTCATTGATGTTAATGAGCAAAGCGAACAGTATACCGTGATGGTCAAACGTGAAGGAGAAATCATTGCCCTGCAATCGGATTTTCTGGTTGGGGCAGATGGAGCCAGGTCGGCGGTTCGCGGAGCACTATTCCCCGATCTGCAACCCATTTACTGGCACTGCTACCGAGAGTGCTATGATGTCAGGCTCGATCTTCCAGAACGGCGTTTCAACTTCTTCTCCACCATCGAGACAGCACCCTTCTATTTCTGTACGCATGATAAAGACGGATATATGCTGATGGAAGGGGGAGCACCTGTAGGGCAAATCAGGCAAACCGCAACTCAATCCCGCCGGTTCCTGATTGAGAATCATGGCCTCGATCCGCAAAAAGAGCCTTTATGGAAGGATGGGTGCGTTGAACCGATTTTGTACAAAGAGTTATTTGCGAAGGATTTTCGTCCGGCCAGAGGTAATGCGTTGATAGTGGGCGATGCGGCCGGTATGAATATGCCAGTAACAGGTGAAGGAGTGGGAACCTCGCTCATGACCGGGCTTGAGGCTGCAAACGCCATCATCGAAGCATGTGAAAATGGCGGGACGGCAGCAGAAGTTTACCTGAAGGTAATTGATGAGATTTCAGGCAAATTCCAGAATATTTACCAGTTTTCCAAGAGGATAAAATCTGCCGCTGCCACGGGCGATCCGGGCGCTCTATCAGCTGCCCTGCTGGAATCATGGGATTATGCTTTGCATATATTCCAGTAAGGGCAGGTTTGAAACCTGTCCCTAAGTTACTTCAAGCATCCGGTCAACGGATGCTTGAGCCTTTATGCGAATCTCCTCCGGCACTTTCACCTCAGGGGACAAATTCTCAAGAGATTGAAGCACTTTTTCCAATGTTATAAGTTTCATATCCGGACAGATAGCCTGCTCCGAAATAGGAATGAATTTTTTGCCCGGGTTTTCTTTTCGCAAGCGATGTATTATGCCAATTTCAGTGCCCACGATCAATTCCGGAACATCATCGCGCGCAGCATAGCGAAGTATGCCGCTTGTGCTGCCAGCCTCGTCAGCCAGCGAGATAACCTCCGAAGGGCACTCCGGGTGGACAACCACCTTAGCGTTGGGGTATTCCTTTCGCAGACGTTTGATATCTTCCGGCAATACCCGGACATGAGTCGGACAGTACCCCTGCCAGGAGATAACATTTCGATTTGACATGTTTGCCGAATAATTGCCCAAATGCTGATCCGGCACAAAAATGATTTCCTGCTCGGCTGGTATTTGTGCCACGATTTTGGGCCCGTTGGCTGAAGTGCAGCAGATATCGCTTTCAGCTTTAACCTCAGCAGAAGAGTTGACATAACATATAACTATAGCATTGGGGTATTCCGATTTCTTCCGGCGTAACTGTTCAGCGGTGATCATATCGGCCATTGGGCAACCGGAGTTAATATCCGGCAGAAGAACCTTTTTACGCGGACAAAGGATGGAGGCGGTTTCCGCCATAAAATGGACTCCGCAAAAGACGATCACATCCGCATCGGTTTGGGCTGCCTTCTGACTCAACTCCAGTGAGTCCCCGGCAAAATCAGCTATATCCTGAATTTCACCAAGCTGGTAATTATGAGCCAGAATGATAGCATTTCTTTCCTGCCGCAACCGGTTTATTTTTTCAAGCAACGCAAGATCGGCGCTCATTTTTTCTTTCCTTTCACTTACTCAACTGCTTTCGCATCTGCTTTTATCGGGGGTGTTGTCCATGGTTTCCGTTATCTCAAATTGATCTTCATCTCCAATTTCGATTATCAGGAATTGCGGCTTTTTTCAAATGGCTGCTTGACCGTTTTACCATCAGTTGAAGTTGCTGCTATTTTCATGTTGAATTCTCTTAAGCCATTTATTCACTCGATTGTCCCGCCTCCCATGATCGTGTCCCCATCATAGAAAACCACTGCCTGCCCCGGTGTGATTGCCATTTGCGGCTGTTCAAAAACTACCCGAACCCTGCCATCATCGAGCGGAAAGATGAGCGCTCTGGCAGCAGGATGCATATATCTGATTTTAGCTTCTACCTCAATTGGTTGATCAGGTGCTTCGGCACTAATCCAGTTGACTTCTGTTGCCGTCAGTTCATTCCGATATATTTCATCCTTCGGGCCAACAACTATAGCATTCCTTTCCGCGTTGATATCTATCACGTAAAGGGGTTCTTTGGCCGCTATTCCGATCCCTCGACGCTGCCCAATCGTGTAATTGATTATACCACGATGCTCCCCGATAATATTACCCTGCCGGTTTTCGATCGGGCCCGGTTTGGAAACCACGGGCATTCGGGCGGCAACAAAGTCGCGATAGTCTCCATCAGGAATAAAACAAACTTCCTGACTCTCACCTTCTTCAGTTGGGGTAAGTCCCAACTCATTGGCCACGCGCCGTACTTTTTCTTTAGTTAAATCCCCCAGTGGCATCAAAACCTGTTTAAGCTGTGGCTGTGTTAGCTTGTACAGGAAATAGGATTGATCCTTTGAGTAATCTGTTCCTTTACAAAGTACACATCGGTCGCCACTCTTCGCAACTCGGACATAATGTCCGGTGGCCAGAAAATCAACGCCCAGTTCGCGGGCATAATCTAGCAGAGCGCCAAACTTGACATAATAATTGCAACGGATGCATGGGTTAGGGGTTCTGCCACGGCTGTATTCATTGCAAAAATCAGTGACAACTCTTTGGAAAAAGATATCTCTGAGATCGATCACATGATGTGGAATACCCAGTATCTCGGCAGCCTGCCCGGCCGCAAATGATTCATCGACAGAGGCGCTTTCCGGTGACAGCACCTGCATGGTAATGCCGATGACATCATACCCCTTTTGTTTCAAAAGGGCAGCAGTGACGGACGAATCCACACCGCCACTCATAGCAACTGCTACTTTTTTAGTCATAGGTTTTGGCGCTTAAATTGTAACATAAGGAGGGGATAAGGTCTCATTTTTAATTTGCAGGGTTACTTTCATTCCCGGGGTGGTATTCTGCCAA
>CAZJQZ010000128.1:0-6999 GCA_964548045.1 uncultured Dehalococcoidia bacterium
CCAACCAACGAATCATTTTGATATTAGTCCTGATTTGCATTATCATTCTGGCTTTGCCAACTTTTGTAGTAGCAGACGATCAGACAGTGGGGTTGTTGCAGAACGATGAAGGGTCATCTGATGGTTTTACCCTGTTCTGTCTTGATGGTTCCCTGAGACCAACTTATTTGATCGACAATAATGGGATGCTTGTCCATCAATGGAAGAGTAATTACAAGCCACTCAGTTCTCTATACCTGCTTGAGAACGGAAGCCTTCTACGAACGGCCAATTATGCCGGTGGTTATCCCGATGATGGTGGCTTTCAGGTGATGGATTGGGATGGTGATGTTGTCTGGGAGTATCATTATCAATACCAGCATCATGATATCGAACCACTTCCCAATGGTAATGTCCTATTGATATCTGAGGATATAAAGACTTACCAGGAAGCCATTGATGCGGGGCGTGATCCTGTTTTACTTGCTGAATCTACTTTAGATTCCCTGAAAATTGTGGAAGTTGCCAAAACCGGTACTTATAGCGGTACGGTCGTCTGGGAATGGCATGTCTGGGATCATTTGATTCAGGATTTTGATGCCGGCAAAGATAACTATGGTGTGGTGGCAGATCATCCTGAACTGATGGATATCAATTTTGTGTTTAACGGTGATGCTGATTGGTTGCATACGAATTCGGTAGAGTATAATCCTGATTTGGATCAAATTGTCCTTAGCCATCGACGCATATGTGAAACATGGATCATCGATCACAGTACTACCACAGCCGAAGCTGCTTCTCATTCCGGGGGTAATAGTGGCCATGGGGGTGATATTCTATATAGATGGGGAAATCCTCAGGTTTATGATGCAGGAGATGAGAGTGATAAACAGTCGTTTGCTCAGCATGATTCCCAATGGATAAAGCTTGGGCTTCCCGGAGCTGGAAATATCCTGTTTTTTAATAATGGCGGGACACGTTGGGGGAGAGATGATGATTATTCCACGGTTGATGAAATCGTAACCCCGGTAGATACTTTTGGTAATTATTCCGGCACTCCAGGGGTTGCTTATGCTCCGGCTGCTCCGGTGTGGACATATAAAGCCGGAACCCCTGCTGATTTCTACTCTCCGAGATACTCTGGCGCGCAACGGCTGCCTAATGGCAATACCCTTATTTGCGACGGGGTTAATGGTACTTTGTTCGAAGTGACTGTTGAAGGGAAAATGGTGTGGAAATATGTTAATCCTGTTATACAAACCGGCCCTCTCACTCAGGGGGATACTGTTCCAACAGGTTATAATGATGTATTCAGGTGTGTCCGCTACGTGCCGGATTATACCGGTCTGGCGGGCAGGGATCTGACTCCAATAGGCCCTATCGAAAATTACGATGCCAGCACAAATCTTACCCTGCAAAGCACAGTAGGTGGGATGGTAACCAATCGTGGCGAAGGAACGTTCTCGTATGGTGTTGGGCAACTTGTAACCATTGTGGCGGAAGCGAGTCCATGCTACGAATTTGTGAACTGGACTGTTGAATCCGGGTCGGTGAGCCTTGCAAATCCGGGCTCTCCCCACGCTACATTTACGATGGGCAGCCAGAATTCTGTGGTACAGGCGAATTTCAATTATAATTGTGTGAATGTTGATATCTACGTCAATCTTCAGGGGGCCAACCGCCCAAGCAGTGGGTGGGAAGTGCCACTCAATGTCGAATTTTTCGAGCCGGAGGCTGATGTCCTGAGCGCCACTCCTGTATATTCATTCACTGGCACTACTACCATGATTGTGACAAGCGGAACCAGAGCAATGCTTACCGTGGGACCGGTGAATCCTGGTACGTATGATATCACGGCTGATAGTATCACAACCTTGCTGAATGTGAAGAGGAACGTGGGAATTTGGTAGTACCACCCAGAAAACTAGTCCCTCAATACATCCTTGGCATAACTGGTAATGGACAGTTTCAAAAAGTACGGTAGACTGACTGTGTTGATCCTGTAAAATCCAACCACGAAACTCATAGCGAGCAATAGCCTGTAGAGTTTTCCAAAAGGGAGCTTCACTAGGAAAGCGACAAGCCATCTTGGCATACGCAGCATCACACCAGGCCCTATCAAATGGTGAATGTTGCCTATCTCTCTGGTAGGCTTAAGTTCGGATGTTGTACTGGTAAAAGCCGAGTGGTGGCTAATTTCCTGCAAGTATGATGTTTCGTTTATGAGTCCATTAGCTACTGAATAATCATACAGTTCCGTCCCTGGAATAGGGTGGAAGAAAGTACAGCGAACAAGGTCAGGCTTGATTTGTCTGTTGATTTCATATGTCTGGAAGATCATATCCAGTGTCTCTCCGGGAGCCCCGGCTATATTGAAGGTTTGAAACCGGATATCGTATTTTTTAAATAAAGAAGCTGCTCTCCTGATATCAGCATCAGATACGTGTTTGCGGTAAGTATTCCTTCTGAAATGTTCGTTTCCTGACTCAATCCCCATGCTCATTGTATGGCAGTTTGCCTGCTTGAGTCGTTGCACCAGGTTTTCATCAACCAGATTGGCGGAGGTTTGGGCCTGAAATGGAATTCTGATTTCCTCGCCGTATTTCTGCAGGAATTCGTTTACCCACTCGCGTGGAGGCAGCGAAAGCGTATCATCTTCAAAATCAATTTGCTTGATATTCCTTTCTTTGATTTCCTTAAGCTCTTCGATAACATTGGCAACCGATCTTCTTCTGAATACTTTTCCCTTGTTACGGTACATGCGCTTGAAAGCCGTGTTGACGCAAAAAGTGCAATCGTAAAGACATCCTCTGGAGGCCATGATCGCATAATGATACAGTACACCACCGTGAGATACCTGGAAAGGAGGATATTTATCGTAAATAACTCTATCCCAGAATGGAAGTGAATCCAGGTCTTCTTCCAACGGGCGCAATTCGTTCCTGTATATCTCCCCGTTATCTTTCACGAAAAAGTTGGCGATCCCTTTTGTGTCGGTGCCGTTTTCAATGGCGCTGACGAAATCCAGCAGGGCTTCTTCCCCCTCTCCCATGCAGATAGCGTCAAGATAGCTTTCCTGTATGGCCATTTCGGGGAGGTAAGTGGGGTGCGGGCCGCCGCAAATTATCGGGCCTGTAAATCGTTGCCTTATTTCATTCCCGATCTTGCTCATCCACGGAGTCTCATATATGTTAATAGAAAAAGCGATAATATCAGGTTTGCCTTCAAGTGTTGCTGCTATAACATCTTTTTCCAGACAGTCAATCATGACGTCACATTCGTGCCCTGCTTTTTTCAGTACGGCTGAAAGGGCCATGATACTTGTCTTGGCAAAGGTGTCTTTCTGAAGGAATACGACTTTCATTTTGGGATATGGCTTCTCACTGGTATTGTCAAAGTGATGGATGTATAAAAGTTTATATCTCATTCGGGTTGAAAGTCAAATCTATCTGGTGGCTAAGCCATTTAATGAACTGGGAGTAACTGTGGGAAGCGACGGCTTGGTTTGCGCTTGCTCTGCATAGTGTTATACTGGAAGCGTTTAGTAAACTTAGTTTTTTCTATTTAACAGTACGCGATGAGATTGCTTTTAATCAGAACCAATTCTTCTATGGTTGTGACGCCTCCACCGGTGGGCCTCGGGTATCTTTCCCATGCGGTTAAAAACGCCCGGGGTGATGAAGTTCTCATCGTTGATGGCCGAAGATTTCGGCTGTCTGATGAAACCATCGTTCAGAAGGCAGAAGACTTTTCTCCTGATGCAATCGGGGTTACGGCTATGACCTTCGAAGCCTCAGAGGCTGCATCACTCATTTCGCGTCTTAAGCAAAAATGGCCGGAAATCCCCGTGATTCTCGGAGGCCCGCATGCAACGGGATTCGGGCCTTCCCTGCTGGAAACAGTTGATGCGGACTTTCTGGCCGTTGGCGAGGGAGAGGATACACTTATCGAGTTGCTCAATGTGCTGGAAAATGGTGGGGATCGGTCTAACATTAAAGGTATTGCCTGGCGTGATGTGGAAGGGGAAGTCGTATTCAACGGTTCCCGCGAATCTGTGGTGGATATGGAGTCTCTTGAAATTGACTGGGAAGGCATCGCACCGGAAAATTACTTCGGGATGTGGACCCGCAATGCCATGAACACTGTTGCCCGCTCTGCCCGGCGGCTGCCGGTTTTTACCAGCCGTGGTTGCCCCTACGGTTGTGCCTATTGCCACCATATCTTCGGGCGTAAATACCGGGCGTTTGATACCGGCAGGATTGTGGCGGAGATGATCTTTCTCCGAGATCGATACGGCGTGCGGGAATTCGAGATAATTGATGATACTTTCAATCTCCAGCTTGGTCGGGCTAAAAACGTGATGCAGGAGATAATTGCTCAAAAACTGGGGTGTTCCCTTACATTTACCAACGGTCTGCGTGCAGACCGGATGGATGAAGAATTGCTCGATCTTATGGTCAGGGCCGGAACCTATCGTATCGACTACGCCATCGAAAGCGCCAGCCGCCGTATCCAGAAGCTGGTTCACAAAAATCTGGATTTGGACCGGGCCCGGGAGGTGGTGAACATGACTGCCGACCGCCGGATAGTAACCGGAACCTACAACATGCTGGGCTTCCCGGGCGAGACCGAAGATGAGATGGCGAAAACCATCGATTTTGCGGTTTCACTTAAAAATCACATCGCCAGTTTCTTTTACCTCATGCCTTTCCCCGGTACCGAACTGGCCGATTCCGACCCGGCGGTAAGTGAAAAGGTGCGACGGCTGGATTTTGGAGATGCCTCCGGCATAGCCCTCAATCTCTCCGCTGCCCCGGATGACGTTTTGAAGCGAATGAGGCGCAGCGGATACCGGCGGTTCTATTCCTCGCCCCGGCGGATGGCCCGTATCCTCCGCGATGCCCCCCGCAACCCCAGGCTGCTGGCCTCGGCACTGGCAGCCGTCAGGCTTTCATTTCAGGAATCGGTGAATTACTAGGGCGATGCAAAATGTAGTGGAGTCGCTTCGAATTCAAGTAAAACCAAGGAGGAAAACTATGCGGATTTGGGAATTAGTTCTGCCGTTGTTACTTGTAGCCTCGTTGTTGATCGGATGCGGCGGTTCAGACGATACCGCGTCGCCTGCCGCGACGGTTTGTGATGGCGGGAAGATTTCACTGCATTCGCGATTGGAAACGGTGGAAGGGATGATTGCCTCATGTGGATCTGCTTCGCCGGAAACTGAATGCGGGCAACTGGAACTGGAAGCCCGGATAGTGGAATCGATAGTAGCTGGCCTGGATGCGCTCAAACCGATTGCCGAAGCGGAATATGTGGCCATTGATACCGGCGATGCTAGGCAATTCTACGATATCATCAGGTGGATACAAAAGCAGCTCACTGCTGTTTATGTTGAAGCCGGATATTTCCAGCCTGAATACGGTAGTTACCGTTTGCTAATGATGGAAAGGCTGTTTGACTCATCCGTCCCCCTCATGCCGGGGCTGGTTAACTATGAGAAATGGGCAAACAAATATGATAGGTGGATTGGGGGCGCCGCGAATTTTGATCCGGATATGGCGCCTGACTGGTTCGAAAATGTCATTGTTGCGAATGATTTCACTCGCCTTGATCTGGCCATGCAACTTTTCACTTTGCTGCTTCAGCAGGATACCTGGCCGGAATATAATTTTGGCGCGGAGCGTATGCTGAAGATTGAAAGTTTGGTCGATCGCGCGGTGGCGGAAATGGCCGTTTCAACCCTGCCAACCGAACCGGATTGCTGGATGATAAGCGCGGTTGTGTCCGCGGGATACGGGGCATTGATCGAGCCGGAATGGATCGAAAGAATCGTGGCCTGGCAACTGCCGGATGGCATGTGGCCCTACCTGCCTGTGGATAGCCCTGCTGAGCCAGTGGCGCAAGAAGACTTGCCACCACCGGATTTGGAACCGGATGTTACCGCCACTAACCTCGTCTTGTGGGCGCTGGCGAAATATCAGGTTTATTTACAGTGCCCGGAGGAGTTTGGCTATGATATGTTTCCTTTTAACCCTTGTGGAACCTCTGAATAAGTGGTGACTTCGGGGGTCTGGGGGTTTCCCCCGGATTCAAAAAATCCCCCAAGATTTGGGGTTAGGAGGTTGATCATAGGTTTCTTATGATGATATTCTTCGTGAGGTGAAATCTCAATAGCCAATTGCAGGCGTGAGACATACCGGTTCCAAATAGCGGTAACTCCCCAGTGTTTGACGGTCATTTCCTGCCTGGAAAAGATTAGGGGTTGACATTGTAGTAGGAAAAATGTAAGATGCTGAAATAGGATATAAAATCAAGTAAAATAATAAATAGCAGTTATCGTTACCCAGCTTCCCGGCAACGTATGAAATGAATGTAGGGAAAGGGGAATAAGGCTTGACAAAATGCTGGTCTAGTGTTAATATGTTATTTACACGTATAAAAGGAATCGTTTTTTGTTAATAATTTTAAAGAATGGTTGATCAGGTGAGGTGTTGAGGGACGGGCGCAAAGCAAAAGGCAATTACAGGCAGGTCAATCGTGGTAACACGGATTGGGCTGGCTGTTGTTTATAATTAGCAGATCGAAATAAATAAGAGAAAGGGGGTATAAAGGGATGATTGTAAAGGTGAAGGGAATGACGGGGCTCGTTTTGACACTCGTCATGGTGATGGCGATGGTCTTGCCTGCGGGCCTGGCTTTCGCGGATGACGCGCCTTCTATGGGTGGCGCAAACTGGAATTCCGATGGTGTGGAGTGGCAAATGTATACCACTTATGACACCAACACTCATGAGTACTGGACAAATTGGACGAATGGACACGCCTCCCGCGTGATTGGAGACTATACCAACCATATGCCGAGTACGGGTTCATGTAATGATGGGCGGGCTTGCGAATTCGACTATGGCGAGGGCTCGACATCGCGAAATGTCTATGACGGCAAAATGGTTCTTTCCGGTGTTTCCAATCGAGAAGCCAGGGGTTTCGCTACCGATGTCCGTGGACCGATGGATGTATGGTT
>CAZJQZ010000129.1:0-6973 GCA_964548045.1 uncultured Dehalococcoidia bacterium
TATCCTTGCTTTTTGTGCCCCCGTCAGTTTTGATAAATTCATCCACGAAATCCTGGACGGACTTGCGGATTGCAAACACTATTCGCGTACGTTCTGGGATTCTATGTATCTTGTTGCCCTTCTGAAAAATCGACTTCGTACAGGTGTCCTGCACATCTTGATCGGGACATAGATCGCGAATACAGGCAAATAATATCAAAAGGGTAGTCATCCGCTGCTGACCATCCAGCAGATCGTTTTCATCGAAGTCGAGCCCCGGAGTTGATCCTGCTCGCTTGGCCTGAAAAACGAAGGAACCAAGAAAGTACTCCTGATCAGGTTTTTCTGAATGGGCATAGGTAAGATCATCCATGAGATCGTTTATCTCATCAGTCCCCCAGATATATGGCCGCTGGTACTCGGGTATGCGAAACCACATATTTGAAAATATGTCTTTGACCAGTATCTTTTCGCTTTTTATCTCGTTTTTAACGGGCATTTAATGTCTCCTTATAGTTCATTATTCCCACATGGTTGCGTTCATCGAGTTTAATGTGCGCCGGGATCTTCTTTATACTCATGAACGGTCCTCCATCTTTGCTATTAACGGCGTCACCGGAACTTTGCCGGTGAGCAAGTCCTGCATCAGGCCGGTTTTTAATGCATAGAGCTTCTGGAGATTTTCGTTGATACCCTTGAGTCTGTTATCTGTCCCTTGAAGTCGCTTATTGACTTCAAGCTGCTCATCAATCGAAGGCCATGGGAAAATAAGCGCGTTTAAGATTGGGCCATTTACTAGGTCACGTCCCCCAGAGTTTGATGTTTTTCTAAGTTGAGCTCTAATCTCCGAATTGAAAGCAATATTCCTGTACAAGTAATCAGGAGATGCTGCTTTCTTGTCGAGGGATATACGCATCAAATTGGATGAAATGATCCAACTCTCACACCCCGGCTTAATCACAAGCGAACGACCAATATCAGCAACCCTTGAAAACACGATATCACCTTCCTCAACTCGGAACCCCTTGAGCCTATCAGCCGTTTTATCATCAATAAAAAGCAACTCGGATTGGAGTACAATACCCTCGCCCAACGAGCCAATAGTCAATACCGGAATTCCATATTCGACCCAATGCTTTGTGTTCAAATCGGACCCAAATGGACCTGTTCGCAAATAGGGGCGTGATCGGGACCCATATTTGCTAATTGGTGCGACCTCCCACTCCACCGGAATTCGTCCCAGTGGAGAATCCTTGAACTGGTGGGTTTCTTCGGAACGAAGGTTGCCGTGTTTATCGATGCCGCGGGTGAGCAGGTTCTGCATCAGGCCGATCTTGATGCGCTGCTGCTTGGCGATCAAGGCCTCCGTCTGCTCAATCGCCCGATCCACCGTCGAAAGGACTTCAGTGATTTTGCATTGTTCGGGTTTGGAGAATTCAGGGACTTTGTAGTTTCGGACAAAATCTTTTCGTAAGTGTTTTAATCCAGAGCCCTCAAAGCCAAGGGCATCTATACGGAATATTTGCGAGTCCAAGAAATAGTAAAGGTATTTGCCGTCAACTAAATTCACTAAAGGTTCTAAAGCCCAGCAATCTGTTGAATAGGAGAAATTCCCTTTACCATAATGAATTGCTGCATTTCCCCCAGTAGAAAGCACTATTGCCTCTCCATCAATCAAGCCTTGCTCGCATTCGAGAGGCTTTGGACCAGAAACAAAAAAAACGAAACCGCTACCTTCAGATGCAAAGCCTGCTGGTAGCGGGCTTTTAGGCAATTCAGTTACTAAATCTTTAACAAGCCGGCTCATCTCAAATACCCCAACCCTTCCAGAAACCCATTTAACTGCCCTAGTGTCTGTTCCCGCTCCTGCTCCAGTTCCCGGCTGCTGACGGCGTATTTGTTCCAGAGATTTTCCACCCCCTGAATCAGAGTCCGTTTTTCGGCGTTGAGGTATCGCTCCAACTCCCTGCTGGCAACATCGTAGATTTTTTTCAAAATCAGGCGCTTTGCCTGCTCATCGGTAAGCTGGCCGCCGATAGCCGCAAGCAGATCATCCGTCTTAGCGATACGCGCCTCCAGGTTGGCCTTATCCTTTTGCAGGGCGGTGATTTTTTTCTTGTCTGCCTTGTTTCCCGCATCCAGTTCCGCAATCTGCCTGTCCACCTGGCGAATCAGTTCCCGGTTTTCAGTGGTAAACCCTTCGCTCCCCAGCCGTTTCAATTGAAGTTTCAGCTCTAGATCGGTCGTTTTCTCCTTCAACGCGGCTTTGGCGTCTTTAATTTTTTTCTCAACCTTCTTGATAGACGCGTCCAGTTTTTTCAGCTCGTCCAGTTCCCGCTTCGCCGATGCGCCGGTGCTGCCTTTCAAATCGTCAATGAGGGCTTTCAGCTCCTTTTTAATGACGGCGGCAGTTACCTTTTCATCCTCCTTCGGCTCATAGGCGATTGATTCCTCAGCGGCCTCCACGGCCTCGGCCAGTTCGCTTTGCAGTTCGCCAATTCCGGCTTCCAACTCTACTACGGTGTCTGCCTCTGCCTGAAAGTATTCGGCGATCAGGTATTCATCCGGAATAAGGGTGTGGTTCCAGCCGATGGAGACGATGGTCTTCAGGTCAAAACGAATCTGCTGCCACCAGTTGACGAACACGCCGGCGCTCTTGAATTCGTCGAGCACATTCAGGGGAATCAGTTTTGCTTTAAGCGTGGTCAGAAGCTCATGACGTACCTCCGGCATTTTTTGACCACTTCCATTACCGTTATTGACACGTTCAAGACGGGCAAACTCGTCACGGGCCACGTTCCACCACTGCTCCAGTGCCTCCCGATGGGTTAAGAGCGTCTGCGCGACTGCCGAATCTGCTTCGATTACGGTTTTAATGTATGATTTGTCTTTTATATCATCATTGAAGGTGAGGTAGTTAGGGCGCTCCGGCTGAAAGAGTGCCTCGGGCGTGAATCCAAACATGGAAAACTCAGTATGACGTGCGGCCACTTCGCTTTCGGGAATGCCGCCAATGAGATGGGCTTGCACGTCTTCCGGCTCCGGTTCCGGTGTATTGTCCACATAACGGCGGATGTTTAGGTTATAATCATGTTTTTCGACGATCTCAGATTTATCTACGAGGCGGCTGTATTTGTGAATCACAAGCTTGTAGGTAAAAGCAAAGTCGATCTTCTCGATATCTTCCGGGCGCAGCTTGTTCTGGTTCTTACCTTCGGCAAACTCCCGATCGGCATTGATGAAAAGCACCTTGCCGCGCAGATGGTCGGGCTTGTTCTTGCTGCAGACCAGCACACAGGCGGGGATGCCAGTGCCGTAAAATAGGCCTTGAGGCAGGCTGATGATGGCTTCAATCACGTCATCATTGATGAATATCTCCCGGATTAGCTTTTCCTTGCCGCCGCGAAATAGCACGCCGTGGGGCATGATGGTCGCCATGCGGCCGCCGGTCTTGAGACTCGCCAGCATGTGCTGTACGAACATGAGGTCGGCCCTTTTGCCGGTCTCGGGACACCACTCCTTGAAGCGATTGGCAAACTTAACGTTGGCGCGGCTGTAATTCTGAGAGAATGGCGGATTGGCCAGCACCCGGTCAAATGTGCGAACCTGACCGTTTTCCAGAATTTGCGGGTCCTCCAATGTGTCGCCGTGTTCGATGGTAAAGCGGCTGATGTTATGGAGGATCATGTTCATATGGCAGATGGACCAGACTGTGCCATTGGAATCCTGTCCATAGAGGGCCAGGTCATTGGGATTTTGACCTTGCTCTTCGACATACTGATGGGATTGGATCAGAAATCCGCCGGAGCCAACGGTCGGGTCATAAATGGTGTTACCGGCTTGCGGCTTGGTGAGCTGAACTAACAGGCGGACAACTTCTGCGGGCGTATAGAACTCTCCGCCCTTTTTCCCAGCGCTGTCGGCAAAATACTTGATCAGATATTCATACGCTGCTCCAAGGAGATCGGGAAACTCAAAGTTGTCGTTAACGAGGACAAAGTTCGGTTGATTAAAATGGTCGAGCAGGTCTTTCCACTTCTGGTCGGGAATCTTGGTTTTCCCCTTGATTTCGTTGAAGTTGATATTGTTCTTTAATACGCCCGAAAGTGAATCGTTCTCATCTTCAACGGCTGCGATTGCCTTGTTAAGCATATTGCCGATGTCATGTTTCAAATCCTTGAGGGCAGGTACGACCTCTCCGTTTTCATCCGTCCAGGACTCGTGCCAACGGGCGCGATTAGGCACGTAAAAAGTTTCCCCGTAGGAGGTCTGATCCTCCAAGAGTTCATCAATTAATCCGGGCTGGTCTTTCAGGTGTGCGTACGTCTCTTTGCGCAGCCTGTCTCGCTTGTGGCCAAACTCATCTGACAGCCGCTTGAGAAACAGCATTCCAAAAATGAACTCCTTGAATTCGGAGGCGTCCATTTTGCCGCGCAGAATGTCAGCTGCCTTCATCAGAAAAGCTTCAAGCTGGGATAGTGTGATCTTCTCTTTACTCAATGCTGCTCTCAATTCTTGGTTGTCTTTAATACGGAGCTGAATTATGTATTGAAGCCATCCGGGTGACCACAATATAAGCTCTATCATGAGCGGGTGTCAAGCTGGATGATATTGTTCTGGGGCAATACAATAATTCGTTAGAATGCGACCGGTTCAACAGAATAGTCTTTTGTGCAGTTGAGTGCCCCCAAAGTGATGCGTGTTAGGATGTTCAAAGAGGCTGTTCATCACAGGCTGCTACATATCATTTGTGGTCGCCCAACGTCGCTTGCGCAATATAGCGGATTCTCAGGCCGACGATAACAAACTGTAAGAGGTATAGATTATTATGTCAGGCCGAAAAGCGAGGCAGTACGAGTTCAGGGGATCAAGAGCTCTCTGGTTGATACCTCTTCTCTCTCGATCAAGTCACAGAACCACTCAGTCTGCTGCCTGCCCCACTCCGAATCGAGGGTAAAGTCTGAGAGGCGTTTCTGGAAGATTGTCCTGGCGAGCATTTTAAACCAGGGCTTGGGCAGCAGAAGTATGTCGGTATAGGCACTACTTATGCCCAGTTGAGCGATTACCTCCCCTCCGGACTCCCGCACAATATGGTTAAAAGGCATGAAATAGGCGTATACCTCAAAGTTGGTCAACGGGGGACCGCAGAAGGTGGTAAAGCCAGCCACCTTCTTGCCTCTAAGCCCTTCTATCGACTTGATATAGCGGGCTACCGGGAAAGCCAAGCGTACCCATTTCGGCCCGCCGATGATCACGCGGTCATAGCCGGAGACATCCAAATGCCTGGGCGGCTCGATGGCGGCCTCCGGTTGGTGATAGCGATTTGTTCTTTTTATGAAACAAGAAAACAGCAAGTGGGGTACGCCCGGCATACACTGACTCATAAGGATGAACCAGTTAGATGCCATACCGATCGGTATGATGGTCTCAACCTCGATGCGATGGCCTCGCGACTCCAGCTCACGCTCAATGGTTCTCGCCAGCCTTTCAGTGTAACCTTTCCTTGAATAGTAGGAAAGTAGTATTCTCACCCGTTCTCTCCTACTTTTGCCCTTCCTCTCTCATTGCCCAGTAAATCTCCTTCCGCTTGCCCCAGGGGTAAACCAGGCCACTGGCTATGCCAACACATAACCAGAAGAAGGCGACCAGCCAGCCAGCGATGGGTGCATCCTCCATAAAAGCCAAGTGCGATACCAGAGCGACGAACGCCAGTGTCTTGTAGATCATCAGGAGCAGGAAGATGTCAACATAGCGAAGTGGCTGGCGGAATCCCAGCAGACATATGCTGCCCAGACTGCACAGGACGGCGCCGTAGAGCGCCTGCACTATGGGATCGGTGTCGCTGATTCCGATCAGCCCCCAGAAGCTGTCGGGAACACTCACCGTCCACAGGCCGAGAGCCAACTGCGTTGGGCCGAACACGCCGTAGGCCCATTTCATATGCCTGACTTTTCGCTCCAGTTCTGGATTCAAGGTGTCACTTCCGTTATCAATAGTCCACCGGCACCGCGCCCAGTGATTCCAGCAGGGCAATAAACCCGCCAGCCTGGGTCATCAATTTACTCTTACTACCGTCAATTTTCATCTTTCCTAGTGCCTTCATCATCCGCTTCATATTTATCTCCCCGGATAGCAGGTCTACAAGCGTACTGTAAGAGCTGGCGACCCGAGCGTCATACTCTTTATCGTCGAAAGGCGCAGTCCTCATATCACTGGGAGTGGGCTGTACAGTCACCGTGGCATTGGTGAACTTCCCATTGGTGAGATTAATTGTGGCCTGCCGGTCTTCATCACCCGGTGCGTCGGTAGCTAATAGGACTATCCTGATGGTCAGCTTCTTAAACTTCGAGGCAGACTGCGGGTCTTCCTCCGCTCGCCTCACCACTTCGTCGAGCATTTCCTGTGTTAAGAATTTCATATAGCCTTCCTTTCTTTGTGCATTTGCTAAACGTTTGCAGCGGCGAACAGCGCAGCGCCCAGCGCCCCGATAATCTGAGGCTCTTCTGGTACTGTGATATCTGTACCAAACCTGTTCTCCAGGGCCTGCTTCACCCCTATGTTCTTCGCTACCCCGCCGGTGAAAACCACCGCGGGCCTGATCCTAAGCCGCCTTGACATATTCGCCACGCGTAGTGCTATGGAATCATGTACGCCGGCGATGAGGTCCTCCCTGTTCTTCCCCTGGGCCCGCAGGGAGACGATCTCCGACTCCGCAAATATGGTGCAGGTACTGCTTATTTGGCACGGATTTTCACTCTTGAGAGAGAGCGGCCCCATATTATCGACGGAACCTACCTGCAGAACGCCGGCCATGACCTCCAGGAACCTGCCGGTACCGGCGGCGCACTTGTCGTTCATGACGAAATCCCGCACGTCACCGTCATCATCCATCTCGATGGCTTTGCTGTCCTGACCGCCGATATCTATAATCGTCCGCGCCTCGGGGAAGATGAAGTGAGCGCCCTTGGCATGGCAGATTATCTCGGTGGTGGAT
>CAZJQZ010000130.1:0-6917 GCA_964548045.1 uncultured Dehalococcoidia bacterium
ATCATACTAGGAGATGATTCATATTACTCTGACCATTCAGGCCACTCGTTGGCAACACTCGATTTCCATTGAGGCTTCCTATGCTCAAGCCAGGCAACCGGTCCCTCGATAGCATCAGGTTTTCCCATCAGGTGATGATGCAGTTCAGTTTCTTTGTAGCCAACTTCTGCAGGTGTAAGGTTGGGACTTTTCCAGAGCAAACGCTTGGCTATAGCTACTGAAAGCGGGGATGTGTTTTCGGCTATGTCCTGTGCAATATCGAGTGCTGCTGGCAACACTTCCTCTGCCGGTAGAGAGCGCAATGCGATGCCCAGTTCTGCAGCTTCAGTCCCGGTTACTTTGCGTCCGGTCAACAGAAGATAAGCGGCCCGTTCAATTCCAATCAATCTTGGAAGGGTCCAGTGTGAATAAGCGTCCGGCATGACTCCACGGCGCACTTGGAGTATCCCGTATTTGCCTTCATCGGCGGCTATGCGCATGTCGCATTGCAGCGCCAGCGTCAACCCGATTCCGACCGCGTGCCCGTTCATGGCGGCTATAACCGGCTTGCGGACCTCCCACGCTGGAGGATTGACACCCGCGGCGCTGAAGGTCTGTTCCTCTTGCTTGGCAAAGGTATCTTCTCCCAGGCTCATATCGGCTCCGGCGCAAAACGCCTTGCCGGCTCCGGTGAGGATGACAGCCCGGACGGAATCGTCACCATCGCAAGTTCGATAAGCATTACCCAATTCGATGCCCATCTTTCCGCTAAAGGTATTCAGGTGTTCAGTGCGATGAAGGGTGATGATTGCAACTCTATCTCTGATTTCAAAACGAATATCCTCGTAATCCATGCCCGCTCCTTTTTCATCCGGTGAGATTGGTAATTGTCTCCTTTGCTTCTCGTATGATTCCGTCAAAAAGTTCTGATACGGTTGGTGTATCTTTGACCTGCCCAACGGCCTGCCCGCAGGGCACGATGCCCTGATCCAGTTCTCCTTCCTGATAGACCTTCCGGGTATTATCTCCCGATACGATTTTGAGTATCTCTTCAAAGCTGGCGCCAGACGCTTCTATCTGGGCACATTTCAGTGAAGCTTCATTAGTCCATACCCGATGGGTGCCAAGTGAGCGCATGATCAGCATCGTGCTGATTTCATTTGCGTCCAACAAGGCTTTTTTTAGATTGTCATGTATGGGACACTCCTGGGTGGTGAGCAGTCGGGTGCCCATGATAGCGCCTTCAGCACCAAGCGCCATGATGGCCGCCAGTCCTCGTCCGTCAGCTACCCCACCGCCGCCGATGACCGGTATGTCAAGTTCCTTTGCAACTGTAGGTACGAGTACCAGGGTGCCGATATCGTATTTGCCGGTGGCTCCGCCGTTCTCATATCCAACAACAGTAACAACATCCGCACCAAGTTGCCGGGCTTTAAGGGCATAGCGAAGGCCGGCACACTTGTGAATCCATGTCATGCCGGAGTTTTTGAAAAAGTGGATCAGGTCTTCAGATGGTGCCGTATGGCCGGAGGTTTCAACGATATTTACTCTCTCTTCAGCCATAATCCGGGCATATTCTTCTTGCGAGATTGGGAACCTGGCGGGAAAGAAGTTGAGATTGATGGCGAAGGGATTATCGGTGTGATGGCGTATTTGGGCAATGGCATCTACAAATTCATTTTTAGTTTGGAATACAATAGATGGAAGTATACCCAATCCCCCAGCGTTGGATATCGCAGCCACGAATTCAGGGGTTGTTACCTGTGCCATTACCCCTCCGATAATGGGGTATTTGATGCCGAGCAATTTAATGATTCTGGTTTTAAACATATCTATACCTTCTTTTACTGCAGACCTAATATCTGAAAATTAATCGTAAGAATTCCGAGGTAATTGTTCGGAAACCTGCTTTGTATCGAAGTAATCTCGCCACGCCGTGATTTTACCATTTTGCAGTTCGAAAATTCCCATAACCGGTACTTCAATGGGTTTGTCCCCAAACCGGAACCGGTCCGTCCGTTCGGTCAGAACCGCCCCGGCATCTGTTTCGGCTATATTATGAACCTGCCAGTCGAGCTCGGTTGAGGAATCAACCATAGTCTGCAGAAAGTCCCTCACCACCTCGAACCCCGCCAGGGGCTCCCACGGAATATTATGGAAGACGGGGTCCCAGCTGAAAAACCCCATAATTCTTTCCATATCTCGAGATTTGATCGCGGCCAGAAAATCCAGAACTGTTTGTTGATTGGTATTCATTTTTGGTTTTTTCCCCTTATTTGTTCAAATCGCTCAACACCGCGTTGGCCCCGTTGTAACCGGGGATGCAGGTGATACCAGGCCCCGGATGACAGGCGGAACCGCACATATACAAGTTATCGATTGGAGTCCTGTAATTCGACCAGCCCGGAGCCGGACGCTTGTCCCACATTTGCCACGGATGTAGAAGTCCCTGGCAAAAATCTCCTTTGGTGATACCGAATGTTTTCTCGAAATACTGGTGCGTGAAGATGGCCTTATCCATGATAGCGTCACGGAAATTGGGGGCATACTTGGCAACCTGTTCAATCATACGGTCGGCCATGATATCTCTCATCTCTTTGTGTTTTTCCTGGGGCATACTGGTGGGGAAGTACTGCGCATAGATCGTGCAGGTGTGTTGGCCTTCAGGGGCCAAACTGGGATCCATCATACTGGGGAATTCGGCATAGCTCACCGGGTCATCTGAGACTTCGCCATTTCGGTAATAATCCCAACAGCGAGAAAGATGCTCGGGAGAGGGAATGTACGCCATAATATAGCTAATCCTGTTCTCATTGGCAAACGCCAGATGCCCGGTGAATTTGGGTAATTCCTTCAGTGTCAGATGAATCTGGATATAACCGTTTCTATATTCAATTTCATTGACAGCCTGCACCATATCGGAAGGTAACTTATCTGCCCCTACCATGTTCATGAATGTGGTACGGGCATCGAGACTGGATAGTACCACTCTAGCAGTGATCTTTTCACCGTTTTTGATCTCTACTCCGGTGATCTTCCCGTTCTCAATCAGAAATTGCTTGACTGTCTCACCATAACGGATCGTTCCCCCGCGATCCTCAACTGATTGCGCAATCGTGTTTGAGAGGGCGCCAATACCACCCATAGGAGTTCGAAAATCAAAGGCATCACCTGTTGTATAATGATACGCTAGCGAGAGCCCTGAACCCGGTGTGAATGGACCCATACGAGTTCCATCGACAGATGCTGCACACAGTGAACCAAGGATGCAGTTGTGTTTTCCCGGTTCGGGGAAGAACTGGCGCAGTACGTCCATCACGCTGCCATTAATAAGTAGCATGAGAGCCTTTCTGGTCTCTGCATCAGGTGCATTAGCGATGATACTTTCCAGGGAATCAGGCGCTTTATAAATTTCCTTATCTAACAGGTCCCGGTACATCTGCAGGAAGTTAGCCATGTTGGCTAAGCCTTCAACCGCATCGAGTCCATGATCGGTCATTATATGATTGGCTATCTCATTTTCATCGGTGTACCCAATAAAGCAGGGATCTTCCGGCGCACCGTAAACACAGTAGGAACTGCTGGGCCTGACAAATTCCACCCCATAATCTTGCAGCCCAAGTTTCTGCATCATCTCATCTCGGAAGATAAGTAATGCCCAGGCCCCTACATTATGCTTGAATCCTTTGAACAGCTCTCGTGTTGCAGCCATTCCTCCCGGTCCATGAGTCTTTTCAATGCATAATACGGAAAGCCCGTTATTAGCCAGATGAGTTGCTGCTGCCAGCCCGTTGTGTCCAGCGCCTATTACGATTGCATCATAATCGGGCATTTCGGACCTCCTTTTCTGAGGTGAGGGAAGTTTAGCATACCGTTTTAACAAAGTCAACACTAATAGGCTCAAAAAAACCGATATGTAACATATATAATTACTAATTGTTACAATATAATCATATAATTGTTTTAAGATGTGATTTATGGTAGAATAACATCAATCCTCAGGAAACGGTGCGTAATGGAAAAGAGCAATACAAGTCATGATATCGATGCCATTGACTTCGATATCATCAGGGAACTGGAGAACGATGCTCTGGCTAGCAATGCGGAAATCGGGAAGCGGATCAATACCAGCCCGACCACTGTTCGAAGGAGAATCCAGCGCCTGCTGGATCAACGAATAATTGCTATCACCACAATCCCTGATCCCTTTGCGTTTGGCTATGGAATTCAGGCCACGATAGTTATCAACACCAGCGGAGGCAAAGTCAACGAGGTAGCGAAAAAGCTGACCGCCTTACCCAACATTCAGTATGTGGTCATCACCACCGGCCGGTACGATATATTTGCGATGGCGGTGTTTCGGGATTCGGAGGATATGTATAGCTTCGTTACAAATGGTTTGGGCAATATTGGTGAACTCGCCAGCGCCGAAACCATGACGAGCCTTAAAATTGCCGCCAAAAGTTCGTGGTCGCTGCTGGCTGCTCAACCCAACCAGAGCAGTCCTGCGCGAATTCCCTACAAAATTGATGATATGCAAATAAAGATTTTGGCAGAACTTGAAAGCGATCCGCGGCAGAGTTACACAGAATTGGCCCAGAAGCTTGGCATCGTGAGGCATACCGTACGGAACAAAGTCAAGGCACTTTTGGACGACGGCGTGATTCAGATCGTCGCCATCGCCGATCCGCTTGTGTTGGGATACCGAACCAGAGCGGGCATGCTCATTAAGGTTCATCCCGGTAAACTTCAGTCTGTGGCTGATGAGTTGATTGCCAACGAGAGAATTCAGCACGTGATCATCAGCACCGGCCGCTACGACATCATGGCCTGGGCGGTTTTCCGCGATTCTGAGGAAATGGCCGGATTCGTCAAGGGAGAACTGGGCGGCATCCCCGGAATTATCAGTCACGAGACGATTATCAATTTGAGAGTGGTGAAGGGAAGCTTCAAGCTAGCAAATAGTAGTGTTTGAATTAGGCCCCTTTATTTCAATTCGATTTAGTAAACGGGCAATCAAGAGGAGAAAGAAATTGACTCTTATGTCGAATCGGGTGAGCCCATTGGCAAAGCCGGAGCCTATGCAATTCAGGGGATGGGTGCGATGATTGTTGAAGGGATCATGGGCGATTACTCAAATGTTGTCGGGCTTCCCCTTGCCGCTTTGAGAGAAACACTGCGGGAATTCGGGATTTGAGTGCTTTGAAAACTATCCCGATTCAGCCAGATTCTCAAACGTTTCCCGCAAATCCAGCGATATGTGTTCATCTTCGGCATACTGGCAGACTATTAAGCAACGGACATTTCAGGTAACTTCTTAAATCATAAGGAGATGATATGAAACCTGACCCGTCACAACTATTGGAAATAGCAGGGATAAAAACTCCACTCATCGGATTCTATGATGTACCCGATCCCAAGCCATTTGAACCCTTTTGCACACCAAAACGGTGCATTTTTGGCTGTTACGAGAATTGGGCAAAGGGCGAAAGCATTTGCATATCTGAAGGTACATGCAGCTGTCAGGGTGGTGGTTACTGGATTGGTGGTGTTGTGCCTGGTTGGGTCGTGAAATCGGCGGGGCCAGATAGTGCGCCTCTTGAAATCTTCGCCAATGGTTTGAATCAACGAGAAGGACTCAAATCGTCAGATGAACTAATGTATCAATGGTTTGAGAATCTAAAACCTTATATGATCGAAAATGGATATGTTGTGATTGGGCCTTTTAAAGATGATCAATATGAACACCTGAAGACCGTTACATTTTATGTTAATCCTGATCAATTGAGCCTTTTGATTATCGGTGCTGAGTATAACAATGCATCAATAAAAGGCAATCCTGTAACGGCTGCTTTCGGGTCGGGCTGCGGCCAAATAGCAGCATTGTTAGGTGACTTTGGTACAGATATTCCAAAAGCTGTGGTTGGGGCAACTGATATTGCAATGAGAGAACACTTACCTCCTGACATCCTTGCGTTCACGGTAAATAAGCCAATGTATAAACAGTTGTGTGAATTAGATGAAAACAGCTTTCTTTACAAACCATTCTGGAGAAGACTGAAAAAAGTACGGGGGGAGGTAATAAACGGAGATCAATCCGCTTATTAATAATAGCTGGGACTATCTTACGGCAGACTGTGACACGTAAAGTTGAGTTAAACGGCAACGTCCGATTGAACGATTAGTTATGTAAAGAACATCCGATCAACCCCCCGGGGGAGATGGTTCTGCGGAGCGGCGAAACGGGATCGTGCCCGCTCCATATCGCTGATACAATCCCCATCCAATGATTCCCATCAGTGTTACCCCGGAAAGTACTATTAGCCATATAGCTTTGTTTTGTATCCCGGAAAAGAAATCGCTGACTGCATTCTCCAGTATTTCATTCGTCTTCTCGGCCATTACAAGGGACAGTCCCTCATGTTCAGTCAGATCGATCGCTTCCTCAACTTCCGGTTCAACAGCGTTTGAGTAGGTCGATACCATACCTACGAGAACAATGATGGAAGCAAAGAGCATCACAGAAAGGGCCCAGAGCGATCGGCCTTTCCAGCTACGCCCACCGAAAAAGCCAATGGCAACGAGCAGCAAGACAGGTATGAGCCAGAGTATCCACAGCCAGCTTCTAAGGCTGTTTATCCGGCTGCGGGCATCATTGAAATCATCCAGATCATCTTCATCCATTTCATCTTCGATGTCCTGCTGGGTCAACGTATAGCCGTTCCCCAGCCAGTCGCGCACATCTTCCAAATTTTCTTCATCTTCAGGATCATCCAGTTTATCTTTGAGATCGGCATCAGTGAAGGTCCATCCGTTAGCGATATTATCACGGGCCTCTTCCAGGAAATCCTCGTTTTCCCCTCCCATCGATTCGATCAGGTCATCCTGGGTGTAAGTCCATTGATCCGGTATCACTTCTAAAATGCGCGAAACAATCT
>CAZJQZ010000131.1:0-6872 GCA_964548045.1 uncultured Dehalococcoidia bacterium
CTTTCTTTGTTTCCAGATAGTCAATGTTCTCCGGATGTGGTGGGGCCTGAATTGGTACGGTTTCAGTCACTCGCAAACCATAGCCATCCAGCCCGATGACTTTTTTAGGATTGTTGGTAAGAAGTTTCATATCCCGCACGCCAAGGTCACTCAATATTTGTGCGCCGATGCCATAGTCACGAAGGTCTGCCGGGAATCCCAATTCCAGGTTAGCTTCAACCGTATCCAATCCCTCATCTTGAAGTGCGTATGCCTTGATTTTATTATGCAGTCCGATACCCCTGCCTTCCTGGCGCATATACAGGAAAACGCCTTTGCCATCTGCCTCAATAGCCTCCAGGGCCATGCGGACTTGATCTCCGCAATCACATCGAACGCTGCCAAATACGTCTCCTGTAAGGCATTCGCTGTGAACCCTTACCAGTAGCGGCTCATCACAATTTATTATTTCTCCTTTGATCAGAGCAACGTGTTCATCGGGATCGATCACGCTTTTATAGGCAATAGCAGTAAAATCTCCGTATTTGGTTGGCAGATGGGCCTCCGCTACCTTTTGAACCAGTTTGTCATGGCGTCGCCGATAAGCGATCAGCTGCTCAACACTCACAATAATAAGGCCGTGCTCTTCAGCGATTTTCTCCAAATCCGGCAAACGTGCCATCGTGCCATCTTCGTTCATGATCTCGCAGATAACTGCCGAAGGATATAATCCCCCCAGTCTGGTGAGATCAATAGATGCCTCGGTGTGGCCGGCACGGGCAAGCACTCCGCCTTTGCGAGCACGCAGCGGGAACATGTGACCGGGATATGCTATATCCTCTGATTTGGCATTCGGATCAATCAGTGTTTGCACAGTAGCGGCTCTATCGGCTGCTGAGATGCCGGTCGTCACTTTTTTCTTGGCTTCAACGGAAACGGTGAAAGCGCTATCAAAATGCGAGGTGTTGTGCCTCACCATCATTGGAATTCTGAGTTCATCAATCCTTTCAGCCGGCAGGGGCACACAAATAAGCCCTCTTGCGTATTTGGACATGAAGTTGATTGCTTCCGGAGTTATTTTCTCTGAAGCGATCATCATGTCCCCTTCATTTTCCCGGTCTTCATCATCGACGACGATGATGAACTTGCCGTCCTTCAAATTCTCAATTGCTTCTTTAATTGTGGCGAGTGCCATTTTGGTGCCTCCGAATGTATATACAGTTTAGTATTTGGCGGGGGATAAGTCAACGAAAGTAAGCTGCAAAACCACTAAATGAAACCATGTTCTGCCAGAAATTCGGCGGTTATTCCGGACTTGTCTCCTCCGGTCAGGTGCTCCACGTATTTGGCAATAATATCAACTTCCAGGTTAACCGAATCGCCGGGTTTCCTGGAACCGAGCGTTGTATGTTCTCTGGTGAAAGTGACCAGAGATACCACGAACGAGGCGGCATCGTTTGTAGTAACGGTCAAGCTGATGCCTTCGACGGAAATGAAGCCTTTTTCGACCACGTATCGCATAATCTGGACCGGGGCTGAAATCTTCATCAGGATCGCATCACCTTCTGGAATCAGGGATAGAATTCTACCGGTGCTGTCAACGTGCCCCTGCACAAAATGCCCCCCCATACGACTTCCCACCGCCAGAGCCCTCTCAAGGTTGACCTTATCGCCGGGGCGCAGATCGCCCAGACTCGTGCGGCGTAGCGTTTCCGGCATGATTTCAATAGAGAAGCTTTCGTTGCCCGCTTCGACAACCGTGAGGCATGTGCCATTGACGGCGATGCTATCGCCGGGGACAGTTCCCTCCATCACTTTCCGGGCGGAAATGAGCAGTTGATTCTGCCCGATGGACTTGACTGTGCCGATTTCTTCTACAATTCCTGTGAACATGTTATCAACTTGTATATCCCATAACCATTATATCATCCATGAACTGTTCTATCCGGCTTCGTTTCAATTGCAGTGCCTGTGATATCAGTTCCACGCCTTTACCGCCTACTGGTGATACTGCGTCTTTGCCCCCAATAATCATTGGGGCGATGAAGGCAATGACCTTATCGACGGAATCGTCATCAAAAAGGGACCCCAGAAGTGTCCCGCCTCCTTCCGCTAGCACGCTGGTAATTTCCCGTTCTCCCAGTACCCGGAGGAGTTCACCAAGGTCAACATGCCCCTCTTTTGCAGGAAGGGTCAGCACCTCAATACCCTGAGCTGTGTATTCATCTAGCTGAGAGCGGGCCGTCGCTTCGGTGGTTGCTATGATTACTCTCTCCGGATTTTCAAGCGCTTTTGCATCGTGGGGTGTTTGCCCCCGGCTGTCCACGATGACCCGGAGCGGTTCGCGTGTTCCATTGAGCGTTCGAGCGGTGAGTTGCGGGTTATCTTCCAGCACGGTGTTGACCCCAACCATAACGGCATCCGTTTCCCACCGAAATCGATGGGCGCGTTCCCGTGACCAGTCATTGCTGATCCATTTGGCGTTGTGGTTTTTGGTGGCGATTTTTCCATCGAGGCTCATGGCGAACTTGGCTGTAACAAACGGGCGGCCTTTGGTGATGAATTTCAGATAGGCTTCGTTGATCTCTTTGGCCTCCCCTTCACTTTCACCAACATGCATTCGAATGCCTTCTGATTCCAGAATGACTTTTCCCTTTCCCCCTACCAGTGGATTCGGGTCCAGCGTGGCTATGTGAATTTCCCGGATGCCGCTTTCGATGATCGCTTTGGTGCATGGTGGGGTCCGACCGTGGTGGCAACACGGTTCGAGGGTTACGTACATCGTTCCACCCTTGGCTGCTTCGCCGGCCTGTTCCAGCGCTACTATTTCGGCGTGAGCGGAGCCGGGGGGTTGGGTGTACCCCTGCCCGACGATTCGTCCTTCCTTGTTTAGTACTACCGCTCCTACGGCGGGATTCGGGCTGACACTGCCGAGAGCCTTTCTTGCCAGGGAAAGCGCATGCTGCATGTGATCTGTCATCTTGACTGGATTCTATCACTGCTTCGAAGGGCGTGCAACTAATAAACTGTAGCACATTGAATGTCATATCGAAGTCTATTCTCGTAAAAACAAGGGAATATGCACGATAAGAACTGCCGGAAATATTGTTGTCAGGGTACGGGGTGAATGCTGGTTGTCAACTTGCCCCGGTTGGGATATGATGATAGAAGAGACAGATGAGGTCGAAATCGTAAAATCACTGGTCGAGGCCAATTTTGGCCGTCATGTTTTGGCGGATCAAAGGAGGGCATTATGAGACTATCGAAAAAAATGGACCTCTTGTTTCTTTTCCCCCTGTTTTCGTTAGTATTTCTATTGGCCTCATGCGGCGAAACTGAGGAAACAGATGTTCCCACAGCTTCACCTGAGACTTCACAGTCGCCTGCTTCTGAAATTACTCTTACTCCAGCCACACCAGCAGAAACCGGTTCTCCTTCGGGCCCGGTGGTGATCAAGATTGGCAATCTCACCGATGCATCGGGAGTGGCATCAGTTCCACTGTCATATATGGATTTATCTGTGAAAGATATGATTGATTACTACAATGCTGAGAATACTATTCCCGGAGTTAAGCTGGAATTGTTAAGCTTCGATACTCAATACAATACCGTAAGATTTATACCCGGGTATGAATGGTTGCGTGATGAAGGATGCGATTTGATCTGGAATCCTCTCCCGCCAGGTGTGCCAGAGTTGCAGGATCGGGCTGATGAGGATGAGTTCTGTATCTTTTCAGCTACTGCCAATGTTGAACCGGAGGAACTGGATAGCTCATACGTGTTTTGTCTTGCTGTTACCCCCAAATATGAGGCATATACCTTCCTTGACTGGATAGCCAAAAACGACCCGGATTTCCCGCAAGGCCGTCCGGCGAAGATAGGCGGAGCTGCCTGGAAAGAGGATTACAGCAATATTTGGTTTGAGGCGGCGGAGGAGTATTGCAATGCCAATCCAGACAAGTATGAATGGGTAGAGGGATATTTAACTGAAGTCAAGTTCTCATGGGATGCCGAAATCCATGGATTAAAGGATTGTGATTACATATACATCCCTACACCTCCACAGGTTTTCATCAAACAGTACAGACAAGCCGGTTACAAAGCAAAATTCCTTGGATCGGAAGTTCATGTTGCTTTTAACGGAATGGTTGACAGAAACGATGCATGGCAAGATATTGATGGAATGCTGCTCATTCTGTCGGGGGCGTGGTACAACGAAGAAAACGATTGGTTGGTTGAACTGATCAACACTTTATTGGAAGAGAAAAACTATAGCGAGGAAAAGATATCGGATATTCTTACCAACGGAACTGCTTACAGAACTGCTTTCAGAATCTACATGATATGCGATATTATAAGGCAGACTGTTGAACGGGTAGGTGCAGAGAATTTCAGCACCGAAGCGCTGGTGGAGACAGCTAAATCGTGGTCGTTCACATATGAGAATATTGAAGAGTTCAGTAATTTCACGGAGACCAAACGTTTTTCCCAGAATTACTATGCGATTTATGAATTTAGTGTGGATCAATCGAATCCACGCTCGTGGGAATATGTAACCAGGGTTGATCCCGACTGGATTCCGCAGGTTACCAAGCCATAGCTGCTAAATACTCAGTGACGTCTCTTTACCAGTGTAGTGGCTTCAAACGTGGTAACGGGGATACCGTTCTGGTTTTTGATTACCACGGCGTGGCGCAAAATGCCGCGATCGGGTTTGCGTTTTGATTCCCTTTTCTCAATGCATTTCATTGTCAGGGAAAGTCGATCTCCGGGTCTCACCGGATTGGGGAGACGCATCTTATCCCATCCCAATCCACTGATAGCCGCCAGACCTTTTCCAGCTCGATTGAGCAGCCAGAAGCTGATAGCCACGGTATGTGATGCCGATGCAATGAGTCCGCCAAACTGTGTTGATCTGGCTTTCTCTTCGTCCAGGTGAAATGGCTGTGGATCCCATTTGCGGGCGAACTCTATAAGCTCTTCTTTGGTGACCAGATATTCGCCGGACGTTTTTTCCTCATGGAGTTTAACGTCTTCAAAATAACTCTGCTTCATTTTGCTATTATCTATATAATTGTACTATACTTTCATCTGCGATATAGGCTCACTTGCCTGAAAAGACTTATTCATTTTCTCCCATTAATTTCTTCCACCTCTCCTCACCCAGGCATTCCTTTGCCTTTTTACACCAATTAGCGCAGGAAGGAGTCTCTTCCCTGTATATCCAGTTGCCGCACTGGGGACACCGAACTTTCAGTTCATCAGACCAGATTTCCTCTTTCGTGCCGCAATTGAGGCAAGTATACTCAGCAACCGTTCGCCATCTGGTATCCTGGCCGGGACAACGTGCTCGCATCGTTCTGGTTCCCCTTTCAAGTATATTGATTATATAGCACCTGATTAAGAAGTGTATATGATTTGAATCACATCAATGATTTGCCAAAGCCCTTCAGGCGCGGCACGCGAGAATCTATAGCGGTGTCAAAGAGTTGGGTGCCGTGTCAAATCCGGAATGACATATCGAAGTCTATGCTCGTGAGAACGAGGGAATATGCACGATAAAAACTGCCTTATATTATTGTCAGAGTACCGGGGTGAATGCTGGTTGTCAACTTGCAACGGTTAAGATATGATGATAGAAAAGACAGATGAGGTTGAAATCATAAAACCACTTGTGGAGGCTGATCTCGGTCATCACAATCTCGGCGGATCAAAGGAGAACATTATGAGCCTATCGAAAAGAAGGGGAGTCCTGTTTCTTTTATTCCTGTTTTCATTACTATTTATACTGGCCTCATGTGGCGAAACTGGGGAAACAAATGTTCCCGCAACTGCGCCTGAAACTTCACAGTCGCCTGCTTCTGCAACTGCATTTACTCCTGCCACACCAGCAGAAACTGGTTCTCCTTCGGGCCCGGTTGTGATCACCATTGGCAATCTTACAGATGAAACAGGAGTGGCATCAATTCCACTGTCCTATATAGATATATCTGTGCGGGATATGATCGATTATTACAATGAGGAGAATATCATTCCCGGCGTTAAGCTGGAATTGCTGGGCTATGATACTCAGTTTAATCCCGGGAAATTCATATCTGGATATGAGTGGTTGCGTAATCACGGGGCGGACCTGATCTGGAATGCCTTGCCCCCTGGTGTAACAGAGTTGCAGGATCGGGCTGATGAGGATGAGTTCTGTATCTTTTCAGCTACTGCCAATATTGAACCGGAGGAACTGGATGGCTCACATGTGTTTTGCATTGCTATTACTCCCAAATATGAAGCTTATACCTTCCTTGACTGGATAGCCAAAAACGACCCGGATTTCCCGCAAGGCCGGCCGGCGAAGATAGGCGGGGCTGCCTGGAAAGAGGATTACAGCAATATTTGGTTTGAGGCGGCGAAGGAATATTGTAATGCACATCCCGATAAGTATGAATGGGTACAGGAGTATTTAACTGAAGTGAAGTTTTCGTGGGATGCCGAAATTCATGGGTTGAAGGACTGCGATTATATATATGTGCCTACACCCCCTCAAACGTTTCTAAGGGCATACCGGCAGGCGGGCTACGAAGCGAAGTTTATTGGTACCGAGCTTCATGTTGCATTTAACGGGATGATTGATGCAAATGATCTCTGGGAAGAGGCTAATGGAATGCTGCTCATTTTAGCAGCCGGATGGTATAACGATGAAAATGACTCGACAATTCAAATGATCAACAGTTTGCTGACGGATAATTATTCTGATGAGAAGATGTTGGATATCCTGACTGTAGGTGCGGCATATAGAACAGCCCTGAGAATTCATATGATATGCGATATCATAAAGCAGACTGTCGAACGGGTAGGTGCAGAGAATTTCAGCACCGAAGCGCTGGTGGAGACAGCTAAAT
>CAZJQZ010000132.1:0-5358 GCA_964548045.1 uncultured Dehalococcoidia bacterium
GAAAAAGAAATTGGAGTTGATACTGAAAAAGGATTCATTCCCAAATATACCATTTCTAAGGGCAAGCAGAAAATCGTCAGCGAGATAAAATCCGCTGCTGCGGGTGTCGATACTGTATATCTGGCTACTGACCCGGATAGAGAAGGCGAAGCGATCTCATGGCATATAGTCAAGGCTGCCAAGCTAAATAAGTTACCGACCAAACGCGTAGTGTTCCATGAAATCACGAAAGAAGCTGTGGAAGATGCCTTTCAGCATCCGAGGGAAATTGATACCAACTTGGTGGATGCCCAGCAGGCACGCCGTGTTCTGGACAGGCTGGTCGGGTACAAAATCAGCCCGATTTTGTGGAAGAAAGTTATGAAGGGACTTTCTGCCGGCAGGGTGCAGTCGGTAGCAGTACGAATGGTTGTTGACCGGGAGCGTGAAATTGAAAAATTCGTTTCTGTTGAATACTGGTCTATCGAAGCTGAACTGAAGAAAAAGGGAGCTTCCTTCCGGGCCGAACTCATTGGAGATGGCAAGAATAAAAAGATATCAATCGGGAACGAAGAAGAATCCAGCCTGCTCTGTTCAGAGCTGGAAAAGGCAAAATACACTGTATCAAAAGTCCAGAGAAAAACAACTCCGAAACAACCGGTGGCTCCATTCATCACCAGCACACTTCAGCAGGAGGCCTGGCGCAAGCTGCGTTTCAGCGCTAAACGCACCATGTCTGCTGCCCAATCTCTCTACGAGGGAGTGCCTATTGGCGAAGCGGAACCGATCGGGCTTATAACCTATATGCGTACCGATTCCACCCATGTCGCCGGGCAGGCCATATCGGAAACAAGGGATTACATACTTGCCAAATATGGCCCTGATTACCTCCCCTCCAAAGCCCGGTTTTTCACAAAAAAGGTCAAAGGCGCTCAGGAAGCTCATGAAGCCATTCGGCCTACTTCATCAAGTCGAGAGCCGGGGATGATAAAATCTTATCTTACTGCCGATCAATTCAAACTTTACGATCTGATCTGGAAGCGGATGGTAGCCAGCCAGATGGCAGCCGCTACCTATGATACCACTACGGTAGATGTTCAGGCCGCTACCGGTTCAAACAATTATCTCTTCCGTGTTACCAGTTCCCCGCTTGCATTCCCGGGGTTTCTCACGCTTTATAGCGAGGGGAAAGATGATGAGGAAAATGGAAAGGAAAAGAAATCCCATCTTCCTGAACTGATTCAAGGGGATGTGGTTGATCTGGTCAAACTGCTCCCTGAGCAGCATTTCACCAAACCTCCGCCACGTTACACTGAAGCAACATTGATCAAGGCTCTTGAGGAAAACGGCATCGGGCGGCCCAGTACTTATGCGCCGATTATTTCCGTTATTCAGGACCGAGATTATGTAGGAAAGGAAAAAGGGCATTTTATACCTAACGAGATGGGATTCATCGTCACTGACCTGCTGGCCGATCATTTCCCGGGAATTGTGAGCACCAAATTCACTGCCCTGTTAGAAGAAAAGCTGGATGAGATTTCATCGGGCAAAGTGAAGTGGGTTCCCACTTTGGAGGCATTTTACAAGGCGTTTGCAGCTGAACTTGAAAAGGCCTATGAAAATATGCCCAAAGTGAAACCTGCCGCTGAGCCAACCGACGAGGTCTGCGAAAAGTGCGGTAGCCCGATGGTGATCAAGCGCGGGCGATACGGGAAATTCCTGGCATGCAGCAACTTCCCTACTTGCAAGAACTCGAAACCGATACAGACCACTATTGATGCCAAGTGCCCCAAATGCGGGGGCGCTCTCATCGAAAAGAGAACCAAGAGAAAGCGCATATTCTATGGATGCGGCTCTTACCCCAAATGCGATTTTGCGGTCTGGGAAAAACCGCTTTCAATCCCGTGCCCCGAATGTAACGGGCTTCTGGTTCCGCAGAAGAAAAAGGGCTTAGCCAAATGTGCCCAGTGCGGATATGAAGGAAGTCTGGAGGAACTTCAGGAAGCGCAGCCGGCATTGACCTGATAGGGGGATCGGTGCATGGAGGAATTGCTCGATAAATATGTTCGTTACCTTGCAGTTGAACGCAGTTTATCCCCATACACTGTACGGAATTATTCCACCGATGTGCTCCATTTTATGAAGTTCCTCGATTCTGAGGAAGTTCATTCGCTGGAGGATATCGATCATTCTGATGTCCGAAATTACCTCGGCCAATTACTGGATGCCGGCACAGTACGGGCCAGTATTTCTCGAAAAATGAGTGCCCTGCGTTCCTTCTTTCGATATCTGAATCGGGAAGGCATAATCGATAATGAACCGCTGAACCGGGTTTCCAGTCCCAAGATGGAAAAGCGGCTCCCCTCATTTCTGACCTCTGAAGAAATTCTCTCTTTGCTCAATGCTCCTGATGATTCAACTCCACAGGGATTCAGGGATCGTGCAATACTGGAATTGCTTTATGCGGCTGGATTGCGAGTGAGCGAGATAGCTTCTCTGGATGAAAACAGTTTGGACCTGGAATCCCGGCAGATTCGGGTCTGGGGCAAGGGGGCAAAAGAGCGAATGGTGCTCATGGGTGAACCGGCCGCCGAAGCTGTAAAGCAGTATCTTGAGTATGGACGGGTGAAGCTTCAGGGGCAGGAAAGCACCGGCGCTCTGTTCCTGAATCGATATGGCAAACGGATTGCCGAGCGGCGGATTCAGTATCTGTTGAAAAAATATGCCGGGCAGGCAGGGATCAGCAGGCGGGTGCATCCTCACATGTTGCGCCATACTTTTGCCACTCACATGCTCGATGGTGGCGCTGACTTGCGAGTAGTGCAGGAACTGCTTGGGCACTCCAATCTTTCCAGCACTCAGGTTTATACACATGTGACACGCAGCCAGATGCGTGATCGTTATCTTGAGGCGCATCCTCGAAGCAATGAAGATGAGAAAGCTGTCAGGAAACAGGATTCTGAAGAGTAAGGTTGTTTTCTTGTGTTGTTATGCGTATACTGCTATACTACTCAAAATGTTGATTCCCATTGTTCTGAATACTGACTGCTGGTAGTTTCCATGAGAATTCTGGTAATAAACGGACCCAATTTAAATATGCTCGGAATGCGTGATCAGTCGCATTACGGAAGCAAGACACTCGATGAAATCTGCGCAGCTTTGGTGGAACGTGCTACAGAATTAGGTGTTGAGATATTTGATTTCCAATCGAATCATGAAGGGGCACTGATAGATTTTATTCAGGCGCAAACTGCAGGGGCGGATGGAATCATTATTAATCCCGGCGCCCTGACTCACTATGGCCTATCACTAATGGATGCACTCATCGACGCGAAACTGCCAGTAGTGGAAGTCCACCTCTCCGATATCCATTCTCGCGAGGAGTTCCGGCAGAAATCGGTCATTGAACCGATAGCCAGTAAACAGATCAGCGGACACGGCTGGCAGGGTTATATTGAGGCGTTGGACATGCTGGTTGAAGAATTAAAGTAGAGGCAGGTTTCAATACCATCCCTACTGCGGTCCCCCGTCTGAAGGAATGACTATACCTGTAATATAGGCAGAAGCGTCCGATGCCAGGAAGATAGCTGGTCCCAGATGATCCTCCGGTTGGGCAGCTCGCCTGAGAGGAATTCCCTGCGAAAAGTTCTCGATGAATTCCGGCCCCATTTTATTTTTCACTCGTTCGGTCAGGGTAATTCCTGGCGCAATTGCGTTCACTCTCACATTATCCGGGCCCCATGCCATAGCCAGCGCCCTGGTCATCTGGTTGACCGCTGCTTTGAAGCCGCCCACAACTGCCTCGAAAATCACAGGTTTGGTTCCCGAAAGCGAACTGATGTTGATGATGCTCCCGGATTTCTGCTCTACCATCACCCGGGCCACGGCCTGATTGCAGAAAAATACGGCTTTGTAATTCCGCCCGTGAAGTTCATCGTAGTGTTCTTCGGGCATATCGATGGGCGGCATTACCCAGATATCCCCGGCCCCGCCAGCGACATTTAGTAATACGTCTATCCGTCCGAATTCCTTTTTGACCTTCTGAACCATCGCCTCAAGCTGATGCCGTTCGGTCACATCGGTGGGGACCACGAACGCAGTGCCACCTTTGGCTTTGATTTCCTCTGCGGTTGCCTCAAGCTCGGAAACCGTTCGGGCGACTAGCGCAACTCTGGCGCCGGCCTCGGCAAAACCTAAAGCCAGTGATTTGCCTATCCCCCGACTGGCTCCGGTAACGATAGCTATTTTCCCTTCAACTGAAAAACTCGGTAGAGCCATAGTCCCTCCTTAAATCTCCGAAATCTTTTCTTCGACCAGAAACGATATTACCTTACTCTTGTCCTGGAATCTGGATTCATCCTCTCGTATTTCCCTGCCAGTTTCCGATTCAACGTATTCCTGCACTTTGATGGCATCTTCAATACTGTCAAACCAGAATTCACTGATGCAATCGAAATCAGGGCCTTTTACGCCGGGGATATCTACAATATGGTTTCGAATATACCGCTTGATCATAGGCAAATGCTTCAGTGCCAATGGAGCATGTACTTCCTCGTAATGCCGGGCGAATTCTTCTCGCGTAATGCCTTCTTTTCGTTTGATCAGAGCAATTGTTTTGATCATAATTCCCCCGGATACTATTTTGGCTCAATCTGGGCTAGCACCGGCCCGACTCCACAAGTGCCTTTGGGGCTCAGCATGTATTCCTTGTATTTAGTAAATCTTCCCTGAAGGTGCGCGTCAATTTCATCCTGATTGTAATCAAGTGCATGCCAGATTTGAGCTCCCAGCTTTTCTGCCTGTTCACGTGATTCTTCTACGTCATCAATGGCAAAAACAACTCCCATTAGACCTTCCCCCCGTTGCTCAATAAAGCTTTTGACGTGACTGTCACGATCGGGAAGCGGTGCTACCAGTTCGATGCCCGCGTCCCAGCTCATAGCTACTTCAATCCCGAATCTGGAGGCATCCTCAGCATTGGCGCTGTGGAAGGTGGCCCCGAGGAGTTTGGAATAGATGTCAATCCCTTTCTGAAGGTCATAAACTGCGATAGTAACCCGGTTTACGCCTCGAGGTTTCATATTTCCTCCTGTTTCGGTTCGATCTGCCCCAGCATCACGCTGAAGCCGCACTTCTCCGTAGAATCCAGCACGTATTCCTTGTACTTTTTGAACATACCTTCGAGATGCTGATCGATCTCGTCCTGGCTGTAATCGACGGGCACCAAAACATTCATCCCTGCATTTTCCGCTATATCACGGGCTTCATCAGCATCATTCACCCTGAATACAACTGCCATGATCCCTTCTCCATTCTGCTCGATTTGCTGAGAGAGAAAAATATCCTTCCCCGGTATGGGTGCGCACAATTCTATTCCGG
>CAZJQZ010000132.1:5368-6837 GCA_964548045.1 uncultured Dehalococcoidia bacterium
CCGGCATCCCAACTGATGGCGACGTTGATACCCATAGGTTCCCCGGTGCCGCTGGCATCGTGAAACGTGGCCCCCAGCAGATTCGAATACAACTCAATTCCCTTTTGCAGGTCTTTCACCGCTATTACTATTCGATTGATTCCTTGCGGTTTCATGGTTTTTCCTTCTTACCATCTCTTTTATGGTCAATCTTTTGAATAAAATATGTTCCAAGTGTTTTGGCTATTAGCTGACCGTTATTGGTGATTTCTGCCTCAACCGTCGCAAGATTGCTCGATTTATTAGACAGTTTCCCTTCGCAAATTAGTTCTCCGGAAAGAACCGGCTTGAGGTAGTTGATTTTCAACTCAATGGTTCGACAGAGTTCGGTTTCGTCAAGCGCGAAGAAAACAGCTGCCCCAGAACAGGCATCGGCGATGGTGAAGAGAACTCCCCCATGGACGTTGCCATAGTTATTGAGCAGTTTTGGGGTTACTTTAGCTTTGCCCATGCAATATCCACTTTCTATTTTGGGGAATTTCAGTCCCATGTCTTCTATGAAAGGAGCATTCCGCATATTAAGGGGCAGTTTTCTCATAACATCTTCCTCATTTGTGATATGGAGTATACTTGATATATAACAGTTTTGAATTCATGGTAACAGCTCTACGAATTAACCAAACAGGACACTAGGTTCTTTTGGCCACTAATATCTTGATTCGGTATGTAAAGACAGGTTCTTCATTTTGATTGGTCAATTGTACACTATAATGAATGATTCCCCTGTCTGGCTTGGTTTTTGAACTTCGTTTCTGAGTGACTGTTGAGATAAGATTGATGTGATCTCCCGGCCTCATGGGATTTGGAAATTCCAGATCCGTCATACCGAGGGCACCCAGAGCTGCAATTTTGGGTTCGATCCGGCTGCCCAGATAACTGGCCACTGCCATTATATAAACCGAAGGCGCGGTCAGTCCTCCGTAGATAGAGGCCTTTGCTGCTTCTTCATCTATGTGGAAAGGTTGCGGATCCCATTTTCGGGCAAATTCAACCAGCTCCGCTTTATCCACTGAATATGTATCGGCCGTGATACTCTCGCCAACCTGGTAATCTTCATAGTAACGTAATTGCATTTAGATAACCTCTGATTCAGTTTGAATAAACCCCCTGTATCCCCCAATCTTGGGGGAAGTTTGTATTGGGGGACACCCCCAATACCCCCCGGCAAAAAGAATCCCGCACCTCTTTTTGAGAGGTTTAATGGCTCAGGCCTTCTCTATTTGCACCAGCGCTGTATTGGAAGGCAGAGCTCCACCCGGCGAGGGCCTGTCGTCGGAAAGAACATTGGCACAGCCACCTCTATCGATACCGTTTTCATCGGGAGTGTACCAGGCGCCCTGCGGAAGATCGACTACCCCAGGCATAATTGTTTCCACAATTTTAGCCGGAATAATCATCGTTCCCCGATCGTTGAACACTTTCACCTGATC
>CAZJQZ010000133.1:0-6824 GCA_964548045.1 uncultured Dehalococcoidia bacterium
AGGAACATTACCTTGATAACCCTGAAATAGTAGAACGCTGCTATTACAGAGTTGACCACTGCAACTATCACCAGCCAGAGCAAACCTGAATCCAACGAAGGGTCTAATACCGATTTGAACACCAGCAGCTTACCTATAAAACCACCAGTGGGAGGGATACCTGTCAGGGAAATCAGACAAATCCCCAGTACCAGAGCCAGAACCGGCGCTCGCTTGATCATCCCGGAGTAATCAGCTATCTCATCACTCCCGATTTTGTTACTGATGGCAATAATAGCAATGAAAGCTCCAAGATTGGCCAGCGAATAGGCCACCAAGAAGAACATAATTCCGCTCTGCCCGCTTCCCTCTCCAGCAGTGGCTGCCGCCAGACCTACCATGAGGTAGCCTGCCTGGGCAACCCCCGAATATCCCAGCAGACGCTTGATGTTCGTTTGATGGATAGCCAGCACATTTCCAACAGTCATTGTGATAGCAGCCAGCACCGCAAAAAGTGTGGTCCAGTCATCAAAGAGCCAGCTCGGCTTCCCAAATCCCTCGATAAATATTCGTATGATAACGGCAAACCCGGCTGCTTTACTGGCCACGGAAAGATAAGCAGTAATCGGGGTAGGAGCGCCCTCATAAACATCCGGCACCCACATGTGGAACGGAACTGCGGCAATCTTGAAAGCGAAGCCCACTGCAATCAGCACTACCCCAAGGAAAAGGACCGGCTCACGCGTGCTGCCGATATCAAAAATGGCCTCTTTGATCCCATCGAGGTAGGTTGTGCCGGTCATTCCGAAGACCAGTACCATCCCGTACAGCAAAGTAGCTGAAGCGATCCCGCCAAGTATCAGGTATTTGAGTCCCGCCTCGGTAGACTTACGATCTTTCAAGAATGCAGTGAGCGCGTAAAGCGACATGCTGGAAAGCTCGAGTGCCACGTAGATCGAAATCATATCCCGGGCAGCCGCCAGAAGCATGAGCCCAAGTGCAGAAAGGATAACTAAAGCGTAAAACTCACCGCGGAAGTTTTGAATCTTAGTGTTTATATATTCCCACGATGACAGGAAAACCATCATTGTTATGCCGATTATGAGGAATTTGAAGAACAGCGCAAACTGATCCACGGCCAGCATATCATTCATGATGGTGCTGCTGCCTTCGTTCCAGAGATCAATAACAAAGGCCAGGGGAACGATCAAGCCGATGGCAGCCAGCCATGCCAGCAGCCGCTTGTCCTTCACAAAAAGATCGAGAAGGATAACCGCCACGGCCAAGACGGCCATGCTCAATTCAGGCGAAATCTGATGCCACTCCATAATTCTCTCTTAAATTATTTCCTTTAATTAAAGACCAAGCGAGGCCATAATCGGCTCCACGCTCTTTCCTATGATATCCGTTAACACATTCGGGAAAATCCCGACTACCATAATCGCTATAACCAGCGAGAAGATCACGCCCCGCTCCATAACGGTGGCATCCGAAAGCTGGTCGAATTGTTCCCTCGGTTCCTGATAGAAAACCCTTTCGATCATCCACAGGATATAGCCTGCCGTGAGCACGATTCCAATGATTCCCAGAATAGTATAGACTTCTATGCCTGCAACGGCCGTACTCTTGAAACTGCCTGTGAATATCAGAAATTCCGCGGCGAAACCGCTAGTCAGCGGCAAGCCAAGCGATGCCAGCCCGGCGATGCTGAAGATAAGACAGGCAATCGGCATTTGCCGCGCCAGCCCGCCAAGATACGGTATTCGGCGCTCGTGGGTCTTTCCGTAAACCACTCCTACCATGGCAAACAAAAGCCCGGTGACCACCCCGTGACTGAACAATTGCAATGCAGCACCGGAAATACTGATCTTATCCAGTGCGAAAATTCCCAGCAACACATAGCCCATGTGACTCACCGAGCTATATGCAATCAAACGTTTCAAATCCGTTTGCCGCAATGTTGCCGCTGCACCGTAAAGCACGCCGACTATTCCCATTATGACCAGTATCCATCCGTACTCTTTGGCCACATCCGGGAAGATGCTCACCAGCCGGATCATTCCATAACCACCCATCTTGATGAGCACGCCGGCCAGCATCACGCTACCGGCTGTGGGTGCATCTGTATGAGCATCGGGCAACCACGTATGGAAGGGGAACATGGGCAACTTCACGCAGAAGCAGAAAAAGATCAGGAAGAAAATCAGGGTTTGCATCCCCAGACTAAGCCCGACCGCAAGCCCGCCCATCTGGGTCATATCCCATGTTCCCATTTCGAAATAGGCGGTCAGGATTCCGGCCAGCAGACCCGCGCTGCCCAGTAAGGTATACAGCAGGTACTTGACAGCCGAATACTCTCTTCTGCCCAGAGGAGGCTCGGTTCCCCAGACAGCAATCAGGAAATACATGGGAATCAACTCAATTTCCCAGAAGATGAAGAACAGCACCATATCCAGAGAGCAGAATACACCCAGAATGCTTGTCTCCAAAACCAACAGCCAGGCAAAGTATTCCCTGACACGATTCGTGATATTCCAGGAAATGAACACACAGAGGAAACCGAGGAAGGCTGTCAGCAACGCCATCGGAGCGCTGAGCCCATCCACGCCAAGATAATATTGGACATCGATTGACTCAATCCAAGTATACTGCTCAACAAACTGCATCCCGCCACCGGAACGATCATAATCGGCAAACATTGCAATGGCGAGCGCAAATGTGATTCCGGTGAACGTCGCGGCAATCAGCTTGATGCTCCTGTCACTGACCTTGAAGATCGAGAGCAGAATTGCCCCTATCACCGGCAAAATTATTATCAAACTAAGGATGTTTACATCTTCAAACAACTTAATTCAACCTCATCCATAGAATCCTATAAGCAGCACTGCCAAAACAAGCACCAGCCCCAAACCCATAGCCACACCGTATTCCTGCAACTGCCCAGTTTGCAGCTTCCGCAAAATCCCGCTTAGTCCTCTTGTCAATGAAGCTACACCGTTGACAATACCATCCACTATATAAGTATCGAACACAGCGCATGCCCAGAAGAAACCTTTCATCAGCACGCCTCGTATGAGAATATCCTCATACAGTTCATCCATATAGTATTTGCGGTACCACAGAGTGCGTATCGGTTTGAATATGGCACCAATTACTTCATTGGAAACCCACTCGGCCTTGTAAATAGCCCAAGCTACGAAAATCCCCGCCAGAGCCGTGATCAGGCCGAACATCGGCAAACCGTGTTTACCGAATTCGAAATCAGTGAAGAGAGAGAAGAATCCATGCTCATGGCCGCCAAGGAACTGTAGCGCATTGACCCAGGCAAAACCGCCACAGATGGCTAAAGCACACAATATCAGCATCGGACCTACCATCACAAATGGCGATTCGTGCGGGTGGACTTCTGTCGGCTCAGGCTCACCTTCAGCATGATGCAAACCCGATGGGTCTCCTCCACGGAATTCCCCAAAGAATGTCATGAAGATCGCCCGGAACATATAGAAAGCGGTCATGAACACAGTGATCATTGCCAGCCAGAAGAAAACAGGAGTGTGCTCGAGCGAATAGAGCAATATACCGTCCTTGCTGAAGAACCCGGCCAGAGGCCAGATACCAGCCAGTGCCAGCGAGGCAATAAAGAAAACACCGAATGTCCACGGCATGTGTTTACGCATTCCACCCATATAGCGCATATCGAATGTGCCGGTTGAATGCTGCAAGCTGCCCGAAGCGAGGAACAAAAGGGATTTAAAGAATGCGTGGGTAAACAGGTGGAACATACCCACCGCAAAACCGATCTCCAGTAGATGTTCTGCGACTTCAGGATCATCAGCATTGGCTACGCCATAAGCTACTGCGCCTAATCCTAACATCATGTAACCGAGCTGGCTCAAGGTGGAATAAGCCAGCACACGCTTGATATCGTACATCACCATACCCATTGTAGCTGTGAATATAGCAGTAAACCCGCCCAGACCAGCTACAACCAGAGCGGCAGCCTCGTTCGCCGCAAAGCAATCGAACAGCCGGGCGACCAAGAAGACGCCAGCGCAAACCATTGTGGATGAATGAATCAAGGCGCTGACCGGCGTAGGGCCTTCCATCGCATCAGGAAGCCACACATGTAGTGGGAACTGACCGGATTTACCTGCCGCCCCGGCAAACAATCCGAGAAGTATCCATGTTGAAAGCACCGGGGCGAACTGCTCGTTCAATTGGACGATGTCAAACGTTCCGACGCTTGCCCAGATACCAACAAGAGCTACCACAAATCCGATATCGGCCAACCGCGTAACGATGAATGCTTTCTTAGCAGCGGCTGCTGCTGAAGGCTTGTGATACCAGAAACCGATCAACAGGTAAGAACTCAACCCGACCAGTTCCCAGCAAACAAAGGTGAACAACAGGCTGCCGGAGAGCGCCACACCAAGCATGGCGGCAGTAAAGAGCGGCATGAAGGTGTAGTAACGCATGTAGCCAGTATCCCCATGCATGTAGCCCTGACCGTAAATCTGGATCATCAAACTACATATACCAACTACAAGGGCCATTATTACAGAGAGCTTATCAACCAGCAAACCAATGACAATCTCGAAGTTATCCCCGATGGTAAGCCAGCTTGTATTGATTGACTCCTGATAATGAGAGGAACCCTCATCTACTACCGATATCAACGCCCAGAGAGTCAGTGCCAGCGAACCGGCAATTGAAATGATGGTGATATAACCGGCATATTTAGCATTCTTCTCTTTCGCTACCGGTCTCATCACAAAGCCATTGAGAATGACCGCTATAACCGGCAGGAAAATTATCAGCCAAACAGCATAATCGGGTATCATCTATATTTTCCTCAGAATTTCATCGATGATGTGTGCCTTTTCATTGGGCACATAAATTTTGTATTCAACCTTCTCAGCAAACGTCATTGAACCATCAGCCGGCAGGATTTTTGAAGGGATTCCCTCTCCTTCAAAGAGGTCCTTCCACATCTCGGCAAACATTCGGTTGGGTGCTGTTCTAACTTCTGCCCACATTGATATTAACCCTTCATCGAATCCGCTTTTTCAACGTCAACCGTTTCTCTATCACGGTAATATGTAATCACTATTGCCAGGCCAACCGCTGCCTCGGCGGCGGCGACCACTATCACGAACAATGCAAAAACGTGCCCTGTCAGCAGGACAGTATCTTCGACCAGATATCGGGAAAACGCGACTACTGCAATATTCACAGCGTTAAGCATAATCTCCATACACATCAGGACGCCAATGGCATTGTGCTTGGAAAGAGTTCCAAAGAGCCCAATACTAAACAATATGGCCGAAAGTATCAGATAATGAGTCAATCCTACATCCATGACTACTTATCCCTCACCAGCGCAATGGCTCCAATAACAGCTGCCAGGATCAGCGCGGCGCTGATCTCAAACGGCAGCAGGAATCCGGAATCCTTATCGAATATCGACCCGGCGATGGCTCCGGTGGTTGATTCACCTTCCGTAACAGTATTCACTGCCTCAACCTGCGAGGCATCAATTGTGCCCCAGGAAGTATCCTGGAACACAAATATCAGCAACCCCATCAAAGCTGCGCATACTACAAATGCCCACGGCCATGCCCGGTTGAAGGGATTGCCGCTCCTTACATCCTTAGTGAGCATGACAGCGAAAATAATCAGCACCGAAATAGCGCCCATGTAAACCAGCACCTGCGCGATAGCCATAAAATCAGCGCTCAAGCTACCGTATATGCCCGCCACCGTAAAGAAGCAGAGCACCAGCGAAAGTGCCGCCCGGAAGAGATTCTTAACTGCCACTACTCCAATAGCAGCTATCACTCCCAGAATCGCAAAAATCCAGAACGCTACATCAACGCCCATTTTCTATAAAATCCTCTTATGTTTTCGATAGATCAAAAGTGTCTGCTCCGGCAGCGAATCATACAGTTCGGGCCGGTAGTAAGCGCTCTTCTCCTTTTCAGGAGACGTCATCTCATCGATATCTGCAACCAGTTGGTTGCGCTGATATTGAGACCTCTCATAACTTCGGCCAAAGAAGAGCGCTTCATAAGGACAGGATTCAACGCAAAGCCCGCAGAAAATGCAGCGCCCTTCATCGTTTTCAAACTTTTCCACCACGTATTTGTTATCGGGACCGATAGAAGTTTTGATCTTGATGTTCCCTTGCGGACATGCCTTGACGCAAGTGGCACAGCCGGTGCAGCGATCCGGATCCCACACCAGTTCCTGTGCCCGGGTGCGGCGGGAAACGGTCAGCCTCTCCTCCGGATACTGCTCTGTGATACGCTTGCGGGTCATGCTCTTCAGCACGACGAACAAACCCTGCATCAAGCCATATCCGGCCAGTTTAAGCGCCAACTTCCGATCCTCCTCTGAGTTTGAACATCCCGGCCCATCCGGTCAGCAATACGGCGGTAATGACAATATTCACTGGTACCAGCCACCACTGAACAGGATCCCAGAGAATAGTTTCAATTGCTACAATCAACAGATTGATCAGCGACAACGGCAGCATGTATTTCCAGGCAAATTCCATAAGCTGGTCAATGCGGACGCGAGGCCAGGTGGCGCGGAACCAAACGATCATCCCGAACACCGCAAACAGCTTGATCAGGAACCATACAAATGGTGGCAGAATAGGGCCTTTCCAGCCACTCAGGAACAGGGTGACAATTATTGCCGACTGTATTATGGCCCCGGCGTATTCGCCCAGATAGAACATGGCGAATTTCATCCCGGAATATTCGATATGGTAACCGGCAATGATCTCCGATTCCGCCTCGAGCAGGTCGAAAGGTGTCCTTTGCAACTCGGCTAGGGCACAG
>CAZJQZ010000134.1:0-6615 GCA_964548045.1 uncultured Dehalococcoidia bacterium
TTCCACTACTATCTACAATTTTCCCGCTTTGAACGCTTACCCGGCCTTCGCTGAACGCCTTGACAGTGGTCACGATCAGGGGAAATTCCCGCTTGAGCCCGTGCTGGCGAATGAGCTGGAAGAGTTCGGTTTCATCGCCTTCTTGAGCTTGTACAGATTCCGGCGACCCGCTTTCCAGCTTCTGCCAGTGAACTTCAAACGGCACACCTCTTGTGCTGAAACTACAAAAGGTAACTGGTGGGCCTTCATCAAGTTCCGGGGTGACCAGGTGCATCATCACGCCGGTGCGTTCGGCACGGTTTTCGATCAGTTCCCGGATCACTTCCCGCCAGGTGCCTTTGGGGCCATTGGGTTCTGCCGGATGAAGATTGATCATCGTGTATCGCCGGCACATCTCCGGCCCAACGACCAGCATATATCCGGCCAGCACCGAGAGATCGACTTCAAATCTATTCAGCCGCTGCATGACCTCACGGTCATAAAGTATTCGCCAGTCCGGCAGGAATTGAGTATCCAGCCCTTCGCGGAATTTAACCGATGAAAAACAAATCAGCGGAATTCGATAGGACTCCACCAGATCAAGAAACCGGTCCGTCTCTTCGGAAAAACCGCGCTCCCGATTGCAGAAGACAAAGACGATTTCCGCTCTCACATCCCCTTTTTCGATGCTCTGCTGCATCGTAGTGAGAAGCTCACGGGAACCCGCCCCCCGCCCACTGGAAAACCATCCTATTTTATACATGATAAGTGATACCTTACCCTTTTGGGCAGGGTAGTAAAAACGGTCACCACCCGGTTTTTCATGCTGTTCTTCCGCCCGAAAATCTGGCCCTGGGCAAGTGAGGCTTTGAATTCCTCCGGGTTGCTGAACTCAGGCATTTCCACATAGGCATTGCCGATCTCGCTGATAGTATGCGAATCGCTTCCGGCGCTCTTGAGAAATCCGTGCTTTTCGGCAAACAGGAGCGCCTGCACAGAGAAATTATTTCTAAGTGAACGGGCATTGAAAACCTCGATGATATCAATACAGGAAAGAAGCCCGTCCCGATCAGCAGCTTTGAGGGGATGCCGTCCCAGGCCATCGAAAGGATGCGGCAGGCATACCAATCCGCCCTGCTCCTTTATGCGAGTCATTACCTCGATCGGGGTGAGCCCGCGAGGAATTTCTTCGGTGAGGAAATAACCGATTATCTCTCCCGCCGTGCTCATAACTTCCTCCCCCACGATAACCGGCAACGGGGAAATCTCCTTCATCCGCAGGGCTCCCTCAATAGTATTATGATCGGTTACCACCACACAGCCCAGGCCCACTTTCTGACATCGTTCAACAATTCCCTCAAGTGAGGAACGGGCATCGGGAGAGTAACAGGTATGCAAATGGAGATCAACCTTCATATGGCCACCATGTAACACGGACGATCCGCCGAAGCGGACTCTCCCTCAAAGGGGAGGACTGAGGTGAAGATTAAAACTTGCACAATTGATATTTTACAGGTCGGCAAGTTCGAGATTACGCTCTCTCCTGATAGGCACCGGTGCGGGTATCGACTTTAATGCTATCGCCCGTGTTCAGAAACATGGGAACCTGAACGGTAATCCCCGTTTCCATCACCGCCGGCTTGGTGCCGCCCTGCGCAGTATTACCCTTGAAACTGGGGCCGGTTTCGGTTATTTCCAACTCAACTGACAGCGGAAGATCGATGCCAATCGCATCATCTTCATAAGTAGAAAGCTGAATTATCATACCCTCTTTCAGGTAATTCAATGCATCGCCCAGTTGCTCAGCACTCATAGGAACCTGATCAAAGGTATCCTGATCCATGAAGTAGTGAAACTCATCATCCTGATATAAGTACTGGGCCGGACGCTGCATAACCTGGACATCGTTCAGCCTGTCGCCCGATTGAAACGTGCGTTCGGTAGTATGCCCACCCCGGATGTCCCTCATCTTAAGCCTGACCTGAGCAGAGCCCCTGCCGATCTTGATATGTTGAAATTCGATAACGCTATAAAGCTTCCCATCCATCTCAAAAGTGGCCCCTTTTCGGGCATCGGTAACATCAATCATGATCCCTCCCGGAGTTTCAACTTACTGGCTCTGGTAATAATACGCGGGCCTTCCTTTTCCAATAATACCATATCTTCGATCCGCACACCTCCCCATACGGGAAGGTATATCCCGGGTTCAATGGTGAAAACCATTCCCTCCGCAAGTATATCAGATGAATTCTGGCCAAGTCGGGGTTGCTCGTGGGTATCGATTCCAACACCGTGTCCCAAACCGTGCCCAAATGCCTCGCCATAATTTGCTTCCTCGATGACTTTTCTCGCCAATCGATCTGCCTCTCCCCCACTTATGCCGGAGCTAATTCCTGCAAATGCGGCGTCCTGCGCCTGTTGCACAATACGGGAAATACGAACAAGTTCCGCCGATGGCTTCCCCAGACAAATTGTGCGGGTTATATCGCTGGTGTAGCCCTGAGTCCTGGTGCCCAGATCAATCACCACCGGCTCACCGCTCTCGATGACCCTGTCGGATGGTTGCGCATGGGGCAACGCCGAATTCGGCCCGGAAGCTACAATTATATCAAACGGCAAACCTTCACTTCCCTTTTCTTTGAGGAATTTCTCCAGTTCCCAGGCCAGTTGCTTTTCGGTCATTCCCGGTCTGAGCGAAGTAACCGCATATTCTTCGGCGGCATCGGCCAGGTCAGCAGCTTTTTCAATAAGTCTTATTTCATCAACATCCTTGACAGCGCGAACGGATTCGATCATCCCCTGCGTGGAAACAAGTGAGGGACGCGACTTCGGAGGAAGCTTCCTCGCCGCCTTCACCAGTTGCCTGTAGGAAGCCAGTGTCAGATCATCGCTTTCAAAACCGATCTGTCTGGCGCCGAGCGTATTGACCAGTTCCGGAAACCATCCGGCAAATCCTCCGCCAATACGGGCAATACGGAAATCCGGTGATTGAATACCGGCCTGCTCAACATAGCGAAAATCGGTGGCGAGAACAGCATCACTCTGAGTAATGAATAGAAAACCAGCCGAACCCGTGAAGCCGGAGAGGTACCGCCTGTTGGTTGCGTTAGAAACCAGCAAAGCATCCAACTGGTTTTCCCTGATCTTGACGCGCAGTTTTTTAAGATGTGAACTCATTCCCTATCGATCCAGCTTGAATTCCCACTTGCAACAGATATCGTCCGGGCTTTCTCTCGGCGGAAGCTTGAGCGGGGTAACCTGTATATCAGGGTTGAAATAGTGAGCCATCATCTCAAAGAACTTCGCATCCACTTCATGGCACTGCCGTTTTTCACGGCCCTTCCCCTCTTTTTCAAGAGCGAATAGTGTAGGACAAGTATAGTGAGTCAGAATGGCATGATTATCATTTTTGATATCTATCTCATATTCGGTCTGAGCAATCCAGGGACTCGCCTGCAAATACTTGGTGAAGCTGAGAACATCATTCCCACTGATATTAAGTGCCCCACTCACACTTTCCAGTTCAAAGGGCTTCACCTTTTCCCACACCTCGATATCGCAATTCAGGGCTATCTCATTGCCCCAGCGTTCCATCACTGTCAAGTACCAGAATCCATCTATCCGGCGAATGTACTCCGAGTAAGATTTGATAAGCTTCAGCAGGGCTTCTTTGCCAAGCCTTTCATAACTGAACTCAGGATCGTATTCACCACTGTAATCTGCTAATTCAGTCATATTAATCAAACCCCAGCCAAGTGGTAATATTCTCAAGTGGCTCACGGGTACTTTCAAGTGCGTTCGCCGGGAAATCCGGATCGGGATAACCGATGGCAATTGACATTGCTATCCTTTCCGATTCCGGAATATGGCAGTACTTTCGGGTAACCTCGGGATAGAGTACGCTCTGCCCTGTAATACAGGTTCCAAGCCCAAATCCCAAAGCGGCAAGGCAGATGGATTGAGTCAGGCAACCAAGATCGAACTGGGTCGGTGATTCATCAAGCGAATTTGAAGCAATCAGGATAATGGCGGCCGGAGCATCATAAAACCGAAACCCACGCTGAACCCAGGACTTGCGTTTCTCCAGATCTTCACGGGTGATACCCATCAGGCCGTAAAGCTGAGCTGCCAGTTTCATGTGCCGCTCTTTGTAGATACCGGCATAAACGTGCATCTGAACTTCCGGATTGAAGGGTTCCAGAGCATTCAGCTTTCGGATGTTCTCCCTTCTAATGTTCTCAAGCGTCTCACCGGTCACTACGATTATTTCCCAGGGTTGACCGTTCTCTGCCGAAGGTGACCGAGTTCCCAGTTCCAGCACTTTTTCCAGTATCCCTTTTGGAACCGGATCAGACTTGAACCCCCTGATACTTTTACGAAGATGTATCGCTTCAATTATGTCCATAAACCCCATTCCTTAAATCGCTTTGTAAACCTTGCAAAGTAATGCTCTGAAGTAACTGTTCCCGGCATAATCAGACGTCTCAGGCTCATCGGGGAGAATTGAATCGATGTTCGATTCCCACATCCCGAACAGGCTGGGTTCCGCTTCCGGTTTTTCAGGGAACCACCAGTAGCCATCGGCATGGACAACCTGCGGGCTCATCCCTTCCAGCAAACGAACCTTCTGCTTCACTTTCCCCATCGGCGTTTCAACCCAGGCCCAGTCCCCCTCGCTGAGACCAATCTCACCGGCAGTCTCAGGACTGATTTCCAATATTGGATCGGGATAACGTTTCCTTATCTTTTCAAGCTGCCGGTGGGAGGAATGATGAAACTCCTGAACCCTTGAGCCGCTGATCAGAATCAATGGGTATTCCTTCGCCATCTCAGGTGACGAAACCGGGCTCTGCGCAGGCTCTTGGTATCCCGCCAGCGGATCATACCCCAACTGCTTCAGCAAACTTGGCACCAGTTCCACCTTGCCTGAGAAAGTGGCAAATCCTTTCTCCTCGTACTGCTTATATTTTTTCTCGGGGAAATATCCCGGAGTCTGTGCCAGTTCCTTTAAAGTGGTATTGGCCGGAGCCAGCAGCTTATCAAGCCATCCCTCGAGATTATCAGGCCAGCTATCCACCTGACCCAGCCGCTTGCCCAGATCAGCCCATAATTGATAATCATCCCTTCGCTCATGCAGGGGCTCAACTACCGCTTCACGCCCAAACTCAGCGCCCGTCATTCCCCACAAGTTGGTTAAGGTAGGATGTTCTAATGCATCCGTGGCGGGCAATACGTAATCGGCAAGAGCACCGGTTGGTGTGAGAAAGTGATCCATGGAAACATGAAGTTCAAGGTTATCACTTTTGAAAGCTTCGTATACGTGCCTGGCGCTGCCCATGGAACACAGCGGATTGGTCCCCTGATCGAATACCGCTTTGATCGGATAGGGTTTTTCGGTCAGGATTGATCCCCAGACTGTATGCGGGGATGGGTAAATGAAATATTGCGCCGCTCCCCATCCTTTAGGATAAACGTTCTTCATCGCCTCCCGATAAAGCTCAAGGGCCTTGACCGAACCCATAGAACGCTGATCGGCGCTGACGTTATCCCTGGTTCTTAACGGGTGATTGATCTGATTATCCCAGTTAATCTCATCCAGTAACGCTGTGAAATCCGGGGGAGTGCTGAAAACCTGCCCGCCTTCTTTATCCAGATTGCCGGTGACAGCCCTGAGCCAGCATTTCCCCATAACCGAACTCAACCCGGCCCCCTTCCCCAGATGGCAATTAGCAACACCCCAGGTCAGGGCAGCCGCAGAAGCGCCGGCATACATCCGGGCCGCTTCGATAATTTTATCAACCGGCACCCAGGTGATTTCCGCAACTTTCTCCGGCGGATACTGGGCAGCAAGAGCTTTTAGTTCATCAAATCCCAGACACCATTTTTCGACGAACTCCTTATCGTAGATACCTTCATTGATGATCACGTTCAACATACCCAGCGCCAGCGCCCCATCGGTTCCGGGACGCAGCTGCAACCAGAGATCAGCCGCTTTGGCACAGGTAGTTGGCCTGGGATCTACGACCATAATCTTCAGGCCTTCGCTCTGAGCGTATTTGTAAAACTGCCATAATCTGGGTTGTGATTCCGACTGGTTGGCTCCCCAAATAACAAGTACCCCTGTCTTCTTCGGGTCAATAAACGTAGCCCAGGCAGCGATCGTATCATAGCCATACATTGCACACTCAACTGGAAATTCAGCCTCACCGCAGTTCTTCCCGAGATGGAAAAAATTCGGTGTCCCCCAGAGATTGCACCACTTCCAGGCCGCGGGATCACCCGGCCCGTGAGGTGAACCCCCAAGAACGAGGACAGCTTCCGGCCCATATTGATCACGGATGCTTGCCAGCTTGCCGGCGATCTCATCCATCGCCTGCTCCCAGGATATCTGCTCCCATTTGGCTTCTCCTCGTGCACCCACCCTTTTTAGAGGACAGTTCAACCGTTTCGAATGATGGTGATACTCTACGGCATTCACACCGCGAATACACGAATTGCCCATGACGCTCTGTTTATCTGCCTCAACTTTTACAACTTTGCCGTCTTCTACGTGGGCAAGAATATGGCAATACGTACCGCAAACCGGACAGGTTCCTTTTTTTGTTTCAGTTGTCATGGACTTCCTCTCCTTACCCA
>CAZJQZ010000135.1:0-6506 GCA_964548045.1 uncultured Dehalococcoidia bacterium
AGGCTTCATTTGATCGGGTTCAGGTTCTGCTTTAACTATTTCCTTCTCGTCATCCTGATCAAGCGCCTGCATAATGTCTTCCAGTTTCCCGCCACCCATATTGATTTCTGGCAGGATGCCCGTATCTTCCGGTTCTGAAATTCCCAGTTTGGCGCGCTGTTCAGCCAGATCATCTTCCGTCCAGTTCAGAAAACCTGCCTGAGGTTCAGGCTTGTACAGGTTGCCATCGGAATCTGGGAAATGCCGGGCCAGGAATGTCACATCAACCTGCTCCACCTGGGTATACAGACCGAGGTGAATATCATTCACCCAGAGATCAACGAATGCTGTTCGGGGAGCAGGAATCCCCATTTGCTCAAAAACTTTATACCCAAGGTATTCCCTGATGAAAGTGGGATCGTTGAAACCATTGTTAAGATTGAGTTTTTTCAAACCGCGGAAAGTGCGGGCGGAATTGAAGAAATTGAAATCAACCTTCAGGCTGAACCGATAGTCACCGGAGCGATAAACCGAATTGAGCGAAGAATTCCCCTTCGGTCTGACTGCCACATCCGGCACGAGCTCCCCGTCGAACCAGAAATCGGCCTGCACATACTGTTCTTCCAGAGCATCGAGTTGGCAGGTTGTCCAATCCTCATCCGACATGACGATTTTCACCTCGACCACACGATCGGTGATGAATGGTTCCAGATCAGCAGAAGAAACCTGCCCGGAAGTCACACCGATATATCCCATGAACCCTATAGAGAGCACGATCAGGATCACGAACCCCACACAGGCCACTCGGTTTTCTCTCCAGATTTCTTTCATTCTTTAATTAGCCTAGAGCATTAAGATGAATCCAGCATGAACCGCGATTTACGCTTTATCGGGGTCGCCCCCGTTACCCTCTCCATCCCCTGCGCGCGGAAGTTCCCCGGCAAGCTGCAATTTCACCGATTCGCCCCGTTTGGCCACAAATGACTTCAGCCCGAAATACCGGCCCACATCATCGGTGAGATTCTGTTCGAATTCATCAGTAGAGTGAAATTTCATCTCATCCTGTTCAACGTACGGCCGGATCATATCTGCAAGCTCGTCGATACGGTTATCCATCGCTTCAACGGAAAAAGGGCCATCCAATAGTTGCTGCAAATATCCGTGGTAAATCTCACGATATGGCTCGCAGGAGAGCAATCGATCAACCAGAGGCCGTTCCGCCATCGGTCCGCAGGTTGGCTCATCGATGTAAAGGTTAATGATATCGTCCTTATCAAGGCCGCACTTATAGGTGCCGAATGCTTCGTTCAGATCCCAGGGAATCATGACAAACCTGCCATCGGTTTCATATAAATAGTAATTCACTCCCCTCCCCTGATAGCTATCGAGACACACCAGCATCGTCTCCACGGCCAGGAAACGCAGCGCCTCATCCACATCCAGCACCTTCTCTATTTCCTCTTGGAAAGTCTCAGCCGGCTCGTTGTTGAGAACATCCAGAAACCGGATCAATGCAGAATGATCCGTGCGCCGGTCATTGGTTTTCAGCTCCATATTCTTAATGCGTTCCATGTCCCTCCCCGACCAGTCAAGACACGAACTGGAGAGGTTGGGCTTGTAAAGATCGCCGTTACCATTCTTGAAATTCCGGGCCAGAAAAGTCTCATCGATATGTTCCACCTGTGTGTAGAGCCCCATGTGAGTATCATTCACCCATAAATCCACGTGGGTTGCCCGTGGAGCAGGCACCCCCATTTGAGCAAATATCTCATAGCCCAGCCTTTCCCTCATAAGCGTGGGATCGCGATAGTTGTTGTTAAAATCGAGTTTTTTCAGGCCACGGAAAGCAAGAGCATCGTAAAGCAAATCGAAATCAACCTTCAGGCTGAGCCGATCACTTTCATCGTCAACGACATAAGTGAGCGAAGAGCTTCCTTTAGCCCTGACTGCCACATCAGGAACAAGCTCGCCATCGAACCAGAAATCGGCCCGCTTATATTCCTCCTCTTTGGCTCGGGAGAGCAGGTTATGCCAGAGGGTCGGCTTCATGTAGATGATTACCTGCTCCACATCATCGTGAATAAAGGCACCATTGTGACCAGACAGGGACGTCTTTTGCTGAGGGTCTTTCAATTCACATCCGATTCCACCCATCACCAGCGTAGCGAGAAACAGCATGAGCGCCAAAACTACTTTGCCACCTGTGTGCATCCGTATCGTTTTCATACTCAAACCCCGATCAGTCAATCGGCTTTCATTATAGTATAACTCAGGAAATGCTGTTTGAATATGATGTGCCCAATACATCGCTATCTGCTTGACACGCCAATGCGAACTATAATATAGTCATCTCGTTAACCGTATGCTGCTTGTGTAAAATCATTCGTCTTACTCAGGGTAGCTTTTAATTCATCAGCGCAAGGAGAGCAAATTTATGAGAAGCGATATCACTAAAAAGGGGATTGAGAGGGCACCCCATCGTTCTTTGATGCATGCGCTTGGTTGCGGTGAAAAGGAAATAAACCAGCCATTTGTTGGCATTGTCAACAGTTTTAATGAGATCATACCCGGCCATATACATTTAAAAACCATCGCCGAAGCGGTCAAACAGGGCGTATACAATGCCGGAGGAACCCCCTTTGAATTCAATACCATCGGCATCTGCGATGGCATAGCTATGAATCATCCCGGCATGAGGTTCAGTCTCCCCAGCCGGGAGTTGATTGCCGACTCCGTTGAAATCGTAGCTCAGGGCCACATGTTCGATGCTCTGGTATTTATCACCAATTGCGATAAAATCGTCCCCGGCATGCTTATGGCGGCAGCACGGCTCAACATCCCTTCTATTTTTATCAGCGGCGGGCCGATGCTGGCAGGCCGGCTGGAAAGGGATACTTATATCGATGTTTTCAATATGTTCGAAGCCGTGGGCAAGGCAAGCAGCGGGCAAATAACCGAAGCGGAGCTTCACGAACTGGAACAGATAGCCTGCCCGAGTTCCGGTAGTTGCGCCGGCATGTTCACCGCCAATACGATGAACTGCCTGACCGAAGCGCTGGGCATGGGGCTTCCCGGCAACGGGTCTGTTCCCTCTACCAGTTCAAAGCGGATAATTCTGGCCCGGGAAGCCGGTAGAAAGGTAATGGAACTGCTTGAGAAAAATATTTGTCCGCTGGATATAATTACCCCTGATTCCGTCCGTAATGCCTTTGCCGTGGACACTGCCATGGGAGGCAGCACTAATTCCGTGCTGCACCTGCTGGCTATCGCCCATGAGGCAGGAATAGAATTCTCGCTTGAGGAGATAAACGCGATCGGCAAAAAAACGCCTCACCTGACCAAGCTGAGTCCGGCAGGAGATTATCATATTGAGGATCTGGATTTTGCCGGAGGGATTCCGGGACTTATGAAAACGATCGAAGATCTCTTGAATCTCGATGCCAAAACCGTCACTTGCAAAACTGTGCGGGAGAATCTGACTGAAGCAAAGGTGAAAGATACAGATATAATCCGGCCCAGAGAAAATCCGCATTCACCCACCGGCGGACTAAGCATTCTTTTCGGGAACCTGGCCCCGGACGGAGCTGTGGTGAAGAGCGCCGCAGTATCGCCGGAAATGATGGTGCATCAGGGCCCGGCCCGGGTTTTCAATTCGGAAGATGAAGGCACCAAGGGGATCATGAGCGGATCTATCAAAGAGGGTGAGGTAGTGGTGCTCCGCTACGAGGGGCCCAAAGGCGGACCCGGCATGCCGGAGATGCTCACGCCCACTTCGCTGATCACCGGCATGGGTTTGGGAGAAAAGGTAGCGCTTATCACAGACGGGCGTTTTTCCGGGGCTACCAGGGGGGCATCCATCGGGCACGTCTCGCCGGAAGCTGCTGAACGAGGGCCTATCGCTGCATTGCAGGATGGTGATATAGTAAAGATCGATATTCCTAATCATACGCTGGAAGTTGAGTTGAGTCAGGAGGAAATTGAACAGCGGCTGGCAAAATTGCCGGCATTTGAACCCAAGATCAAGTCAGGTTACTTGAGACGCTATCTGGAGAAAGTCACTTCTGCCAATACAGGGGCAGTTTTCTCACAATAGCACCGGTCGAGGAGAGAAATATGGCCAAACTGAAAGGTGCACAGATACTCTGCGAAACCCTTATTAAAGAAGGGGTAGAGGTTATCTTCGGCTTCCCGGGAGGGGCCGTGTTGCCTTTGTACGATACTCTTCCTGAATATCCGCAATTGCGCCATATCCTGGTACGTCACGAACAGGGTGCAGCTCATGCCGCCGATGGTTACGCCCGCGCCTCAGGCAAAGTCGGAGTCTGCTTTGCCACCTCGGGCCCCGGGGCCACTAATCTGGTAACCGGCATTGCTAACGCCCATCTCGATTCCGTTCCCATGGTGGCCATAACCGGCCAGGTGGCCCGGCCCTTTATCGGCAAAGACGGCTTTCAGGAAGTAGACATAACAGGCATAACTGTGCCGATTACAAAGCACAACTACATGATACTCAAAGCCGATGACATGGCCCGCGTGGTCAGGGAAGCATTTTATATTGCCAGAACAGGCAGGCCGGGACCGGTGCTTCTTGATATCCCCAAAGATGTATTTGAAGAGGAAGTCAATTATAAGGATTCGGAACCACTTGATCTGCCGGGATACGAGCCCACATTTCAGGGGCACCCGCTGCAAATAACAAAAGCGGCCAAACTCATCAACGAGGCCAAGCGTCCGGTGATCATCGCCGGAAGGGGAATCAGTATCTCCAATGCCTACGAGGAACTTAAAGAACTAGCCGAGAAGGCTCAGTTGCCGGTGATTAACACTCTGCTGGGGATCGGGTGTTTCCCGGAAAGCCACATCTTAAGTTTTGGGATGCTGGGCATGCACGGCATGGCCCACGCCAATCTGGCTATCGATGCCGCCGATCTGGTCATCGCGATAGGCATGCGTTTCGATGACCGGGCCACATCCAAAATCGCCGGATTTGCCGCTAATGCGCAAATCATCCATATTGATATTGATCCCGCCGAGATTGGCAAGAACCTGAAAGCCACCGTTCCGATTGTAGGTGATGCTAAAAATATCCTTCAGTCATTGAATCAGAAGATTGAATCTAATACCCATACCAAATGGATTCACCAGATCGAGGAGTGGCGGCAACAGCATCCGCTGTTCACCGTCAGAAAAAGCGAGGAACTCCTGCCGCAATATATCATCCGGCAAATATATGAGAGCACCAACGGGGAGGCCACCATCGTCACGGGAGTCGGCCAGCACCAGATGTGGGCAGCCCTGCACTACTGTTATGATAAACCTAACACACTTATCTCATCCGGCGGGCTGGGAACGATGGGATTTGAACTTCCGGCTGCCATTGGAGCTAAAGTGGGTATCCCTGATGACATTGTCTGGGCCATTGCCGGCGATGGCGGTTTCCAGATGACCATTCAGGAACTGGCTACTATAGCACAGGAAGACATCGCCGTCAAAATAGCTATCATGGACAATGGCTATCTGGGCATGGTTCGGCAATGGCAAGAGATGTTCTATGATCGACGCTATACCGCCACACCTCTGGCAGGCCCCGATTTCTTGAAGATTGCCGAAGCCTACGGAATAGCCGCAACTAGAGTTGACAGTAAAATCGAAGTGATTCCTGCCATTCAACAGGCTTTGAACACTCCCGGCCCATTCATCATTGATTTCAGAATCGAGCCTGAGGAAAACGTTTATCCCATGGTAGCGCCGGGAACCAATATAGCAGAGGTTATAACAGATCCGAGGGACAGGAGTATTCTGCCCGAAAAAGCCGGCAACATCGGCAGCCTTTAGCCGACACACAAAACAAGAGGATATGAAAATGGCCACCATGAAGCATACACTGATCATGCTGGTTCAGGACAGGCCCGGCGTCCTGAACCGGGTAACCAGCATGATCCGGCGACGGAACTTTAATATCGATAGCATCACCGTGGGGCATTCGGTGACCCCCGGGTTTTCGAGGATGGTTATCAGTGTCGATGGGGCTACTACCGCAGTGGAGCAGGTTCGCAAACAGATGGACAAGATCGTCGAGGTGGTCAAGATAACCGATATCACTAACGAAAACATCATCTCCCGAGAACTGGCTCTCATCAAAGTGGAATCAACCCCGTCAACAAGCCAGGAAATCATACGGATCGCGGCTGATGTGTTTCGGGCAAATATCGTGGACTTGACTCCTGATTCAATAGTCATTGAAATTTCCGGGGACGAGGACAAGGTGAACTCGCTCATCGAGCTGCTTCGTGGATTTGGGCTGGTCGAACTGGCCCGCACCGGGCGGATCGCTATTACGCGTGGCGAACTCGGTCCGCTCCAGAAGCATGAACAGGAAATTCGTAAAAAACCAAAAACTCAAAAAGATAAAAAATCAAAAACGGCCAAAAAGTAAGGAGGGAAAAAATGGCTACGATTTATTATGACAAGGATGCAGATCTGGATTTAATCAAGGATAAAACCATCGGGATCATCGGGTTTGGCAG
>CAZJQZ010000136.1:0-6441 GCA_964548045.1 uncultured Dehalococcoidia bacterium
TGTTATCGGCTACCTTTCGGCAAGCAAAGAATGGGCCGAAAGCAGTGGCAATCCCGATGCCTGGCGTCAATTCTGGGAAGGCGATGCCCAATCGTACTATTTTATCGGGAAAGATAACATCCCATTTCATACACTCATCTGGCCGGGAATGCTGCTGGGCTATGGGAATCTCAACTTGCCCTACGGTGTTCCCGCCAACGAATATCTCACCCTCGAAGGCAGCCAATTTTCCACCAGCCGAAACCAGGCGGTCTGGCTCCCGGATTACCTGGAACGCTACGATCCTGATCCGCTGCGCTACATTCTTTCGGCCAATATGCCTGAAACCGGTGATACCGATTTCTCCTGGCGAGAATTTGTGCGGCGCAACAACGGCGAACTCGTGGCTACTTACGGCAATCTGGTTAATCGAGTGGTCAACATGACTTACAAGAATTTCGAGGGACGAATTCCCGAAATCGGGGAACTCGATGCGGTCGATAACGAACTGCTCAACTCAGCCAGAGAGGCGCTGGGCAGCGTGGGCAATTCAATTGAAAGCTGCCGCTTCAAGGAAGGCATCAAATCGGCGTTTTCGCTGGCGCAGGAAGCTAACAAATATCTGGATACCAAAACCCCGTGGAAGACCATCAAGGAAGATAAAGAAGCAACGGCCAAAACGCTCGGGGTGGCGATTGGTGCCATCTCCTGCCTCAAGACTGCACTGTATCCATATTTGCCTTTCAGCTCTCAAAAGGTGCATGAATTGCTTGGATGCGAGGGGAACATTTCAGATGGCGGATGGGATTTTAAATTCCCGTTGACCGGTCAGATTCTGGCTAAGCCCGAACCCCTTTTTATTAAGCTGGATGAAGATATTATTGAACAGGAGACAGCCCGGCTGGGATAGAAAATGGATCTGCTGAAAATTCTGGCGCCGGTAGAAGACGAGTTGCCGCTGGTGACCTCGAACCTGCAAACGGTCGCTGAGGTCGAATTTCCACAGTTCGCGGATGCGATCAAACAGGCTATCGGAGGACGGGGGAAGGGAGTGCGTCCCGCACTGACGCTACTTGCCGGCAGGTTCAACAACTTCACCCTCGAATACCTGATTCCCATGGCCACCGCTGTGGAGCTTCTGCACACCGCCAGCCTGGTCCACGATGACACCATCGATAATTCCCCCTTGCGGCGTGGGCTTCCCACACTTTGTAGCACGCTCGGGGATCATGCCGCTATTATGGCCGGGGACTACCTTTTTGCCAAATCGGCTGAACTGGCGGCCGTGCCGGGGAATTTGCGAGTGGTGCGTCTTTTTGCCCGCACGCTCATGGCCCTGGCCAGAGGGGAACTGGAGGAAACGCTCACCCTTTACGATTGGCACCAGAACCGTCGAGATTATTTCCGGCGGATCGATGGCAAAACCGCTGCCCTCTTTTCAATGGCCGCCGAATCCGGCGCTATATTGAGTGACGGCCACGAAAGTCATATTCAGGCATTGAAGGATTATGGACGCAGCGTGGGAATGGCCTTTCAGTTGGTGGATGACCTGCTTGATTTCACCAGCGACGAGCAAACCCTTGGTAAACCGGTGGGCAGCGATCTTTTAAACGGAGTCATGACACTGCCGTCACTCATCTATCTCGAACAACACCCCAACGCCAACCCGATCAAAATTGGATTCGATGAGAAAGGCAAAGGCCCCGAACTGGAAGAAGCCGTCACCGAAATCCGTGAATCATCGGTTATTATCAAGGAATCCTTTGCCATCGCTCATGGGCTGGTGGAAGATGCCAAAGACGCTATCAAAATCCTGCCGGATTGCGATTCCAGAGAAGCTCTCTTCGCACTGGCCGACTACGTATTTGAACGCAAAAAATGAGGGCGTCTTGCCGTGGTGAAATTTGCCCGAATCGCCATCATTCCCTTAATCCTCTTTATTTCAGTTCTTTCAAGCTGCTCGATTTCTCCCGATGAAGGCTCTCAGGAGAGCATCCATTCCATAACCGATCCATACGAATTCAGCATCTCTGAATGGGAATTTGATGCCCTTGGCAATCAGCTCTGGGAATCCCTCAAGCCCGCATCACGTATTGAAGGTGCTGGCGTTGAAACAGCCAGGGAGTATTTTGATCTGATCAGACGCGGGGAATCCCCTCAAACAGAACTTGAAGACAGAACTGAAAGTATCCTCGCCCGGCAGATAAGATCTGTGTTGATCGAAGAAGGGATCACCCATCCACTGGATGCCTGGGTGCCGATGAAGGTGGTTTTCCCCCCGGTTAACTTTGAATTCGAATCGCCCCCGAATTTACTGGTGCTCTCCCCTAGGGATGAGATCAGATTGCTGAAGCGGACACCCCTAGAGCCTGACCTCACACTGGCTGAAAAGGAAACAATTGAGGAGCAGGCAGATGAACTCGGGTATTCTTCGCTGGTAGCGAGTCTGGGCGGGATCGGATTTACCTATCCGACGATGGTATACGAAACCGGCGATGTTCGGCGAGCTATCAGCATCGCCACGGAGGAATGGTTTCATCAATACATGGCGTTCAAGCCTCTGGGATTGCTCTACGTTCTGGACAGTGTCGGATGGCGACCCGATTACGATATCATCACCATGAACGAGACTACGGCGGGGATTGTCAACAAAGAAATCGGGGCAAAGGTCTATCAGAAATACTATGCGGAGTGGGAAGAAATTATTCCTGCTGCGGAGCCGGATTCCAATTTCAATCTTTTGATGCGGGAAATCAGAATCAAAGTTGATGACTATCTTGCCAAAGGAAAAGTTGCCGAAGCTGAGGATTACATGAATCGGATGCGGGACTTTTTGGCTTCAAACGGTTATCATATAAGAAAATTGAATCAGGCGTATTTTGCTTTTCACGGAACCTATGCGGATGATCCGGCTACAGCCAGTCAAATCGGGCAGGACCTGCAAAAACTGCGGGGAGAGTGTTCTTCGCTCAAGGAATTCCTGGAAAAGGTTACAGTGATGACGAAGCCTCAGGACCTCAAAAATGCTTTGGAGGAAAATGGAAAATGAAGCGCAAGCTTTTTATTGGGTTGATGGCGATGCTTTTGTTTGTTGCCTGTGGTGGAGGTGACAAGACGCCTTCTGGTAAACCGCTACCTGAAATCAGTCCGGAGGAAATAATAACCCAGGCTTCGCCCAGAGTGGACGACCTCGACAGCTTGCATTTCGATCTGAGTCAGAAAGGCGGGGGAACCCCGATCGCCATGGGGCTGGAGATGACTCGTGCTTATGGAGACATCGCGCCGCCGGACAGGCTCAATATGACAATTGAAGCCAAATGGTTCGGCCAGTTCATGGAAGCGGACCTCATCACCGTTGGAACGACGACCTACATGACCAATCCCATCAATGGAAAATGGGAAGCGCTCGATGATGATTTCACCGCCGTTACCCTGTTCCACCCGAATACCGGAATCAAGGCGGTCATGGAAAGTGCCACCGATCTCTCTCTGATAGGGATAGAAAAGGTTGGCGGGACACGATGTTATCATATCGAATCAATGATAACATCCGAAGTGCTGGATGCCATAGCGGTGGGGCATGCGGCCGAAGGACTTCCTGTTGAAACGGATATCTGGATTGGCACCGGTGACTTCTTGTTGCGTAAAGTAATGTTCGATGGAAGAATCTGTAAAGATGAAAATGACGGAATCGTCAGGACGCTTGAGCTTTCCCAATTCAATGAACCGGTCGAAATAGAGCTGCCTGAATAATTCCCCAATCCCTTCTCCCTTGCGGGAGAGCGTCAGGGTTAGGGTTAAATTGAAAACCGCTCTCACCCAAAATCAATCATTATGAAATTATTCTCGCGTCAAACGTCTTCCCCAAACCTCATCCTCTTTATCTTGTGCCTCGGCATCTTCAGCACCGCCATCGACCAAACGGTTATTTACGGTGCGCTGAACGACATCATGTTTGATGTCCACATGAACGTATTCGACCTCGACGCAGCTTCATGGATTGTAACAGGATACTTGCTGGGCTACACCGCCATTATGCTTCTGGCAGGCCGGCTCTCCGACGTGTACGGACCTCAGCGTATTTTCATCCTTGGCAATCTGATTTTCATCATAGCCTCGGTCTTCATAGCAGTGGTCGATAATTTCAGCCTTATGATTGCCGCAAGGGTGCTACAGGCAATAGGGGGCGGCGCCACAGTACCGTCCGCGATAGCCATCGTTGCGGATACTTTCCCCGGAGGGAAAAGGCCGATCGCCCTCGGCATCATCGGGGGATCGGTGGAACTGGGCGCGGCCGTCGGCCCCAGCTTTGGTGGGGCAGTATCCGAATACATGGGCTGGCGCTGGATATTCTGGATCGATGTCATTATAGGCGCGGTGGTCATCATCATGATCTACCTTATGATAAAAAACAGCTCGGGTATCCGCCGCCCAATCGACTACTCAGGAGGCCTGTTCATCGCCATCGCATTGGCTTTACTGAGTCTGGGACTTTCGCAGCAATTACATCGACCCAATGCGGAAATTTTGATGGCCGGATTCTTAATCGGCTCCGCGATATTCTTCTATTTATTCATTCGCCGAATTTCGCGCACATCGGAACCCCTCTTTCATCTTTCGATGTTCAAGCACCTGGTTTTCTCTGCTGCTAATGCAACCCATCTGTTCATCGGTGGCGCCCTCATTATTGCGCTGGTTGTCGTCCCGATGATGGGCTACACTCTTATGGAATTAAGTGATGTTGAGGTAGGATTGCAACTCCTGCGGCTCACACTGGCGATCCCGATTGGCGCAGTTCTCGGCGGATTCCTGTGCCATCGATTCGGCTACCGGATTCCCACCATCGCGGGCCTGTTGCTGAGCAGTATAGGACTCTTTTTTATGAGTCGATGGACGGCAGCAATCGCAGATCCGTGGCTTACCATTCACCTTGCCGTGTGCGGATTTGGGTTCGGGCTGATAATCTCGCCCATCACCACCGCGGCGCTAAATTCCGTTCGGAAGGAAGATCGTGGTATCGCCTCAGCGCTGGTAACCTGGATGCGCATGACCGGGATGATTATCGGGCTTTCCCTGATGAATTGCTGGGGTATGGGGCACTTTCATGTGAAATCGGCCCTTATATCGGTTGAAGAGATAGAGGATGAACTCCCGCCATTGGCGCTGAGCATTTATCAGGATTTCTTCCTCGCTGCCGCGATTGTGTGCTTGATCGCCATCCTGCCGGCTATCTGGATGAAAATGCAAAAAGAATAACCTGCATTTGACGATATTTCTCTGGCATCAATTACCGGAGAGCGCCCATTTGCTTACCTCGCACTGACCATTGCCATTATATCCTGTTGCTAAAACCGTCCCATCGCTCTTTAGCCCGACCGTGTGCTTCCATCCCGCAGTAATCTGCCGGATATCTCCCCAGCTTTCCACCTGGCACTGTTCAGAAGAGTTGTCTCCCACTGCCACCACCGTTCCATCTCTCTTCAGGCCTAAAGTATGCCCATATCCGGTGGCAACTTGCTGGATATCTGTCCAACTCCACACGTTCCATTGACCGAGGTCATTGCTTCCAACTGCCACCACTGTTCCGTCGATCTTCAGGCCCACTGTGTGACCAGACCCTGCTGCGATTCGCTGAATATCTGTCCAAGTTCCCACCTGACATCGGCCGTCATCATTGTATCCCACTGCTACCACTGTCCCGTCGCTCTTCAGACCAACCGTGTGAGAATCCCCTGCTGCGATCTGTTTGATATCCGTCCAGCTTCCCACATCACACTGGCCGTATTTATTTTGCCCCACCGCCACTACTGTTCCATCACTCTTCAGGCCTATCGAGTGCTCTCCTCCCGCAGTGATTTGCTGTATGCCGGTCCAACTTCCAACATGACATCGTCCGCTGCCGTTGTATCCCACTGCTACCACAGTTCCGTCACTCTTCAATCCCAATGTATGGAAATTCCCTGCGGCTATTTGTTTGATATCCTTCCAGTCCGCCACATTACACTGGCCCTTTTCGAAATTTCCATCTTCTGGTCCTGTTGCCATCACAGTTCCGTCGCTTTTCAACCCCACTGTGTGACGCCCTCCCGCAACGATCATCGGCTGGTAGGAATTGACATCGATTGTGGAAGGAGTTTCTGGTGGTGATTCGCTGGATAACGGTTCGGTAGTTTGCACAATGCCATTATCATCATTGTTATCATCTCCACATCCCGCTGGCGCAATAATCAGTACCAACGCCAACAGAAGAAACAGGCTCATCGCTTTAATTTGATCGGTCATTACTTTTTCTCCTCAAATCATTCGGATTCACGATTCAATTGTAAAGGGATTTGCAACTTATCTTACCTTGGGATGATATCGGATTGCAAATTAGAGTTTAAAACTTTGGTACATTCAGTACCTTTAAAACTGCTATCGTTGACACCATCCGTATCTCCCGGTTATGATAATCGTGAATTC
>CAZJQZ010000137.1:0-6345 GCA_964548045.1 uncultured Dehalococcoidia bacterium
CGTTTAACGTTCAAAAGGGTGGTATTACTGGTTGTTGTGATATCGTAAGTGCCGGTTTCCACCCTCTTTACGATCCCCACTATTTGCTTTTCCGTGTATCGCTTCTTCATGAAAGGATCCTCCTTCGTTAATTTTAATTTTAGAATCTTCTCATTCCAAGTGGTCCAGTTCTAGGGAGGAAGGTCAAAGACACTTTGCACCGGGCTCGAAGCCCAGGGGCGGTCCCTTCTCTTCCGACAGTTTGATGGATAGGCTTGCAAAAGAAAAGATTTTTCACTAACTTTGAACATACATGGGCGGCTTCCCTTGAAGGCGGTACTGCTTTCCGGAAGAGGTGCAATTTAAACCGGCTGCCAAGCGGGCAATAACATATCCGGCACACTAAAAAAGGGCCTCTCAATGAGGCCCTTTTTATACTCTAAATCCGCTCTGCTAGCTACTTATTTTCCTGATGAGAAGCAGCCCGTTTCTGGCTCCGGGAACAGCGCCCTTTACCAGTAGTAGGTTTCTATCCGGATTGGCCTGAACCACTTCCAGTTTCTTCACCGTAACCCTAGCATTGCCCATGTGGCCAGCCATGCGCTGGCCCTTCCATGTTTTACCGGGATAAGTACCGCCGCCCACTGAACCCGGCGCCCGGTGCCTGTCTTTCTGCCCGTGGGTCTTGGGCCCGCCGGAGAAGTGATGCCGCTTGATAACCCCGGCAAAACCGCGCCCTTTGGATGTGCCGATCACATCTATCCGTTCGCCCGGCTCAAAGATTTCCACAGTTACCTTCTGCCCGAGTTCCACTTCGGAGAGGTCCCCTGCCTGAAATTCGCGCAGGTGCCTGAAAGCGCCCATATTTTTCAGGTGGCCTTTTTCCGGCTTGTTCAGCCGCCGTGATTCCCCGAAACCCAGCTGGATAGCGTTGTATCCTTCCTTCTCTTCTGTCTTGACCTGTGTCACCGTGCATGGGCCTGCCTCGATAGCGGTAACCGGCACAACGGTTCCGTCTTCCTTGAAAATCCGGGTCATCCCGATCTTTTTGCCTATCATTCCAGTAACCATAATTTTTGTCCCTGCCTCACGATTGTGAACTAAACGACGAATCATCCGCCGTTTGGAATTTCTCAATACTTATTTGGTGTTAAGTTAAATCTTGATCTCGATGCTCACTCCGCCGGGCAGATTGAGCTGGGTCAGCGCATCTACCGTTTTGGGGGTGGGCTCCATGATATCGATCAATCGTTTGTGGGTGCGGATCTCGAACTCTTCGCGCGAATCCTTATCGATGAATGGGGAACGGTTCACGCAGAATTTCTTGATGTGAGTTGGCAGCGGGACCGGTCCGACGACCGCAGCTCCGGTGCTTTCCGCTGATTCCACAATGTGTGCTGCCGATTGATCCAGCATCTTGTGATCGTACGATTTTAGCTTGATTCTGACTCTCTGTTTCATCATTTGATTGATTTTCCTATAACATAATACTTTTCGCTATTTCAGCGGGTACTGCTTCATAATGATCGAACTCCATAAAGAAGCTCGCTCTTCCCTGGCTTATCGATCTCAGAATGGTGGCATAACCGAAGCTCTCTGCAAGCGGGAAACAGCATTGAATCACCCCGAAACCTTCATACGATTCGACGCCTTCAATAATTGCCCTGCGCGCATTGAGCCCGCTGATTACTTCGCTCAGGAATTCATCCGGTGTGGTCACTTCCATTTTCATGACTGGTTCCAAGAGTACCGGCCCGGCTTTTTCGATGCATTTCTTTGCACCGATTGAACCGGCCATCCTGAAAGCGATTTCCGATGAATCCACATCGTGATAGCTTCCATCTACTGCGGTGACCCGAACGTCGACCACCGGGTAGCCGGCGAGAATCCCTTCCGCCGTGGCTCCCTGAACCCCGGCTTTGATGGCAGGAATGTATTCCTTGGGAATAGTCCCTCCCACAATCTTGTTGACAAATTCGAACCCCGCGCCTCGATCCAGCGGTTCGATCTCCAGCCACACATCCCCGTATTGACCGTGGCCGCCGGTCTGCCGGACGAACCGTCCCTGAGCCCGCGCAGAACCGGTTATAGTTTCTTTGTAGGCAACTCTGGGTTTGCTCACCCTTGCTTTCACCTGAAATTCGCGCAGCAGGCGCGTGACGATAACTTCAAGCTGCAGTTCGCCCATGCCGGAGATAAGAGTTTGCCCTGTCTGATCGTTATATTGCACTTTGAAAGTCGGGTCTTCTTCGGCCAGCTTGATGAGAGAATCGGTTATTCTATCCTGGTCTGCTTTGGCTTTGGGCTCGATAGCTATGGAAATCACCGGTTCCGGGAAGGTAATCGATTCCAGCCGGATGGGATGATTCGAATCGCACACCGTATCACCGGTGGATGTTCCCTTCAGTCCTACAGCAGCCACGATGCTGCCGGTGTAAACGGCGGGAATCTCTTCGCGATCATTGGCGTGCATCTGATACAAACGCCCGATCCGCTCTTTTTTATCGGTGGTGGCATTGTATATCTGTGCACCTGATTTGATATTGCCTGAATATACCCTGAGATAAACCAGCCTTCCCACAAACGGGTCGGTCACAATTTTGAATGCCAGGGCGGTAAATGGGGCGGTGTCATCAGGGGGGCAGGATTTCTTCTGTTCGGTCTTGATGTCCGTGCCTTCAACAGGAGGCACGTCCAGTGGCGAAGGGAGATAATCTACAATTGCATCCAGGACTGGCTGCACCCCTGTATCTTTGAGTGCGCTGCCGCAGATAACAGGAACGATTTTGGTGGCGATAGTTGCTCGGCGCAACCCTTCCTTGAGCAGGGTGGTTTCGATGTTGCCGTCGCTGATATAGGCCAGCATTACCTCGTCGTCATTTTCGGCAATGTTCTCGATCAGGTTCTGCCGGTATTCTGCTGCCATTTCACGGTATTCTCCGGGAATCTCTGCTTGTTGAATCTCCGTTCCCGTGGGGAAATACCAGGCTGTTTCTTCTATCAGGTCGATAATCCCGGTGAATGAACCTTCAGCGCCGATGGGCAACTGGATCGGTGCGGGGTTGGCTTTGAGGCGTTTTTTCATAGTATCTATGGTGCGTTGGAAGTTGGCCCCTGTCCGGTCCATTTTATTTACGAAACAAATTCGGGGTACATGATATCTATCTGCCTGTCGCCAGACCATTTCCGATTGTGATTCGACCCCTGCCACGCCGTCGAAGACTACCACTCCGCCATCGAGTACCCGGAGGCTGCGCTCCACTTCGGCAGTGAAATCAACGTGCCCGGGGGTATCGATAATGTTGATCCGGTAATCTTTCCACTGGCAACTGGTAGCTGCTGAGACGATAGTAATGCCGCGTTCGCGTTCCTGGTCCATCCAGTCCATCTCCGCTGTGCCATCATCTACCCGCCCGATCTTGTAAGTTTGACCGCTGTAGTGAAGGATCATCTCGGTAGCAGTGGTTTTCCCTGCATCGATGTGAGCTATGATCCCAATATTACGGATACGTTCGAGCTGGACATCGCGTGACATTACTTGTGCCTTAGCCTTAACCTTTAACATGTTATGATTACCATCTGTAATGGGCAAATGCTCGGTTTGCCTCCGCCATTTTGTGCGTATCGACGCGCTTCTTGACGGTTGATCCTTCTCCCCGGGAAGCTTCGATTATCTCGGCGGCCAGCTTTTCAGCCATCGGCTTTCCTTTGCGAGCCCTGGCGGTTGCTACCAGCCAGCGCATGGAAAGGGATAAACCGCGCGCAGGCACCACTTCCATGGGAACCTGGTAAGTGGCTCCGCCAATGCGGCGTGGTTTTACGGCCAGATGGGGTGTGGTGTTCTGGATGGCTTCCTCAAAAACTTCCATTGGGTCTCGTTTAGTCTGTTCGCTGACGCTGTCCATCATGTCATAGACAATCCTCTCAGCCTTGCTCTTTTTCCCATCGAGCATTATCTTGTTGATGAATCGGGCCAGCGTTTCGCTTTTGTACTTGACATCGGGCAACACTACCCTTTTTGGAACTTTTCCTCTTCTTGGCATTTCTTACCTCTTATTCCATCGAAAGAGCTTCCATCATATAAATGATGACGGAAGCTCCTTACTATATGGGTTCTTCTTCCGCAGGAAGGAACGATTATCTCTAGCGTTTGGGCTTCTTTGCGCCGTACTTGCTGCGGCTGGTCTGGCGGTCAGCTACGCCTTCGGCATCCAGTGTGCCCCGCACGATATGATAGCGGACACCGGGCAAATCCGGCACTCGCCCACCACGCACCAGTACCACGGAGTGTTCCTGAAGGTTATGACCTTCGCCGGGAATATAAACCGTTATTTCCACCCCGTTTGTCAATCGAACCCTTGCTACTTTCCGCAGGGCCGAATTGGGTTTTTTGGGGGGTATTGTCTTGACTTGAAGACAAACTCCTCGCCTCTGGGGCGATCCCCTCTTGTTACGCGTGGTTCTCCCACTAAGCGAACTGTACGAGTACTGCAGTGCCGGGCTCTTCGTGCGCTTGCTCGTTGTTTTCCGGCCTTTTCTGACTAGCTGATTAACTGTTGGCAAAACTTCTGCCCCTTTCCTCATGTGTGTTGATAATTATCAACAATATCAGATTTAATCATCCCTAACTGAGAATGTCAAGTGAATGAACCACATAAGCATAGCAGAAAAACGATGAATTTGTCCAGCTTTCGGAACAGATAACCGGCATGTTATAATCACCGCAAAGCTGGATATGTGAAAAGATGGATTTGCTGATTCGGAATGGGCGGATAATCGATCCTGCGAATAAGATTGATAGCATCGGCGAAATTCTGGTCATCGATGGAAGGATCTCCCAAATTGGGAGAGTGGTAATCGATTTTCCTGCCGGATGCCCGGTGATTGATGCCGGGGGAATGGTAGTATGCCCCGGTTTTGTTGATCTGCACTGCCATCTGCGCCAGCCGGGATTTGAGGAAAAAGAGACAATTGCTACTGGCACAGCGGCGGCGGCCCGGGGGGGATTTACCACCGTTTGCTGTATGCCGAACACCGAGCCTCCGATTGCAACCCCGGAGATGGTAAGACAGATTCTGGAAGTTGCGGAGAAGGAAGGGGCAGTTCGTGTTTTGCCGATCGGAGTGGTTACTGAAGGTCGAAACGGCAGGAAGCTGGCCGACCTGTCTACTTTACATAAAACAGGCGCAATAGCTTTCAGTGATGATGGCAGCCCGGTTTTCGATTCTGAAATTATGCGTCAGGCTCTGGAGCAAAGCAAGTTGATGGGTGTTCCCATTATCGATCATTGTGAAGATATGAACCTCTCGTTAGATGGTTTGATGAATGATGGGGTCGTAGCGGCGTGGATGGGTTTTAAGGGGATACCCCCCGTGGCCGAGGAGTGCATGGTCGAACGGGATATCGAACTGGCTAACGAAACTGGTGGGTGGGTTCATATTGCTCATGCTAGCACCGCCGACTCAGTTGAAATGATTCGTCAGGCGAAGCTGAAGGGAGTTAGGGTCACAGCCGAGGCGACTTCGCATCATCTCACTCTTACTGAAGATGCGGTTACGACTGCCGGCACTGCTGCCAAAGTGAATCCCCCTTTACGAACAGCTCGTGACAGGGAATCATTGGTTGAGGGCCTGTGCGATGGGACCATTAATATCGTAGCTACGGATCACGCTCCGCATACAAGGGCTGACAAGGATTTCAGTTTTGCTCAAGCCGCATTTGGAATCAGCGGATTTGAGACAGCTCTGGGAAGTTTGATGGGTCTGGTTCACCGGGGTGAAATCGAGCTGCCAACCCTTGTTTTCCGGCTGACGGCTGAGCCGGCAAAAATACTGGGAAGGGCCGGACTGGGGAATTTGAGCGTGGGCTCAGAAGCTGATATAACTATTTTTGATCCCCATGCCGAGTGGATAGTCGACCCGGGCCAGTTCGTTTCCAAAGGCAGGAATACCCCGCTAACCGGGGAAACGTTGCGAGGAAAGGTAATTGCAACTGTTGTGGCGGGTGAGATCGTATTTCAATCCTTATAGTTTATAGTTTCGAAATGTTTCCACAGAAAAGATGATCATGGGTTTGATCGGTTCTTGCTTGATTGACGTGGGCGAGAAAATCTATTTGTATCTATGTTTCCCTTACTACAATTTCTTCGATGGTATAGTCACCTTTACTTGCCTGTAGTTGAATTTTAAGGTGTGTTTTTAGATTGCCGGATTCAAGGGGAAGATAAACCTCGTTTTCGCCCGGGATTATGCCAGTTCGTGCTATAATTTTCTCCTCATTTGAAAAAATCAAGCAACCTATACTTGGAGATTCAAGCAACAATTTGACAATATAACTAGATTTGAGGTGCATATCGATTTGAGGAAA
>CAZJQZ010000138.1:0-6330 GCA_964548045.1 uncultured Dehalococcoidia bacterium
CAAACAATACCACTGGGTTTTGGGGTTGCTGATTCTGGCCGCTGTCATCACCGTGATGGTCGGCACGCCCACCATGTTTTTCGGCAAGAGCACCTCTTTCATATATTCCAACCTCTCCGACCCCAAAAGCAATCAGACCTACGTGCGGACAAACATGGATTTTGGGGATAGTGAACGTATCCAGGAATTCCCCATGGAGGTAGGGGATTGGACCGGGAAAAGCTATGATACGAATCCCTGGATGGAACAACTGGGCGCCGATGTTGCGCTTATGCGCGGATATCGGAAACCCGGAACACAGTATATCTGGTTCCTGGCCATGCAGAGCAAAAGCCGTTCCAGCTTCCACCCCCCCGAAGTTTGCTATCCCGCGATGGGCTGGGAAATTACGGAGGAGGGATTTGTTGAAATTCCCGGAGAGGAAGCCAGCTGGATTGAAAAGCCTTTATATCCTAAATTCAGCAAACAGAAAACCACTGTAAGGCTCAAAAAACTGTTAGTTGCCAAGGACACCGGCAGATCAGCCAAAGAACGTAGACTAGTTCTCTACTTCTATGTGAAACACGCGGAGATCGGCGCTGCCTCGGATGTGGTTACCATGATCCGCATTTCAGCCATTGCCCCCAGTGAAGGTTCATACGAAAGCCTGCTCGAACGTGAAGAAGAACTGCTGCTCGAATTCATTCCCTATATGTTCGACCCGGGGGAGCGGGAAGATATGATCATTGTACGATTGGCCAAAATGGGCTTTGGCGGGGTATTTCTCATCCTGATCTCTTTTTCCATCCCGCTTGCCCTGATATTCTACCCGCAACTCGGCAGGTTGCATCCCCGCCGATTCCGGCGCTAAAAAACTGCGCTGTTTAATCAGGGAATCAACATCCCCTCATCGGTAAGGTAAATCCAGTAGCCTTTGCCCAGTTCCACCACAGGCAGGTTCTCTTCATCCTCAGAATATGGCTCGCCGGTGATGGTGGGAAATGAATCGGTGGCCCATATGTAAGGGCTGGTGGATTTGTACCTCGCCTGAGCTCCGCTCTCCGTATATGCGACCATCCACTCGTCTTTCAAATCAGCGCCCAGATAGAAAGTAAGCGGCATCATTGGTTCCAGGCTCTGGGAAGCATATCCGATCAGGTTCCAGCCCGGCTTCAGATTAAGCATGAGCGGAATCGCCGAAGGATCATGCTCAGCAAAATTGAGAGTTATGGTTTTTTCTTCCATTGATTTCACCAAATAACCTCGACCCGGCTCGATTTCGGTCGGTTCCAAACGCTGGTCCTCTATCACTGTTTGCACACTAACTACGGGGGTTCCGCCGAAAACCGCTTCGACGGCAGGGTTTTCCAGTGCTTTTGGCACCGAGATGAGATTCCAACCCTTATCAAGTTCTATTTGAAAAGAGTCTATCTCTGCTGACACTTCAATTTTCAGAGTCCTGACGGTTTCATTCCCGGCACGGTCCACAGCCGCCACCTGAATGCCGTAAGTGCCGGGGGCAGTGCCGGCCGGCACTGTATTTTGCACAGACCAGATATTAGTATTTAATTGCCGAGTCATCGTCAGATTGGGATTTTCTCCAAATATTATTTGCGCCTCATTTTCAGGTAACCGCACCGCAAAGGTTCCGCACAGGTCATCGCGCACTTCAGCCTCAATGGTAATCTTATCGCCAGGAGATGTTGCCGGGCTGTCAACCTGATGATTCGCTTTTGCCGAAACCATCGGGCCCTTCCAGTCATAGACTACCCGCAGCGGTATTGTAACAGTGTTGCTGTGGCTGAATTCGTTAATGACCCAGACTCTCAAATTGAAGTCCCCGAAACGGTATCCGGCAGTGGGCAACTCAATCTGCCACTTGTTGGTAGATACAGCAGTTCCTTTGATTGTTTTGTGAGTTACTGCAGTTCGGTATATGTTGTATTTGTATTGACTGCCGGTTTCAAAAAGATATGCTTCCTCTCCTTCGATTTCATACACCCTTCTCATAAGAGTTTCACTATCAGCGTCCTGATTACTATCTAAGATCGGATCATAATACTCCGCTCCTGAGAGCCGATCAAGGTCTATCCTGACCTTCTCGATAATTCCTCCCGTTTCCACACGAACGGAGAGAATAAGAGGGCTGCTTTCAGGTTGTGCCCCGCAGTTAACTGTGCCCGGACTGGCCCCCACAGCATAGAGTTTTGGATAAACAACATTGACAGAAAATACAGATGGTAATGAAACAAAACACGCTATCCCAGCCACCAGAAGAACAATCCCCATCAGGGAAATAATCATATTTTTCATACTCGACCTCTTTCTATATTCCGCAGCCTATTATGACATAAGTTGAAACAAGCTACCACCTTCACTGATTTCCGGCACCGAATCTCAGCGGGGCCTCAAGTTGACTCTCGTGTGAGGTCGCCGTACAATCGAAATATGCCACCGAAGATCACCCTCCTTAAATACCTAGCCGAATCAGGACTCGGTTCGCGGCGAAAAATGACTGAGGCCATTAAACAGGAACGGGTCGAGGTTAATGGTGTGGTAGCGGAGGATTTCAAGCAACAGATAGATTTATCCCATGATGCCATCCTCTTCGATGGACAGGAAGTGGTTCGCTCAAAATCCCGCCCAATTTACCTGATGCTCAACAAGCCGACAGGAGTGATCACCACTACCAGCGATGAAAAAGGACGTCGGAGTGTGCTTGACATGATTCCCGCTAAATTCAAGACTTTCCGTCTCTATCCGGTCGGGCGGCTGGACAAGGACAGCACCGGATTACTGATTATCACCAATGATGGCGATCTTACTTATCAACTGACCCACCCTGGTTTTGAACACGAAAAGGAATACCTGGTGGCTATTGATGGTTCGCTAAAACCACAGGCAAGGCAGAAACTGGAGCAAGGCATCAAGCTTTCCGATGGCATGACCTGGCCGGCTCAGGTGAGATCGGTTCGAAATAAAGCTCCTTTTAACTACAGTATCATCATCCACGAAGGCAGGAACCGGCAGGTGCGCCGGATGTTCGAGGCGCTGGGGTGCCAGGTGCTGGCTCTGCGGCGGGTACGCATTGGCCGGTTGCGCCTCGGAGAACTCAAAGAAGGAGAGACACGGGAGATATCCAGAGCGGAAGCAGCCCGTTTGCTTAAAAATGCGTGAAACCCTCATTGCTCTCGATTGTATCGAGGAGTATAATTCAGACAAAAGAACCTGAAGAGTTATGAAAAAAATAGCTGTGTTGACCAGTGGCGGTGATGCTCCCGGCATGAACGCGTGTATCAGGTCAATCGTCAGATGTTCAGTTGCCGAAGGAATAGAAGTTGCTGGAATCAAACATGGCTATAAAGGCTTGATTGATGGAGTGATGATACCTTTAGGCCCCCGAAGTGTGGCGCACATTCTGGAGCGTGGCGGCACATTTCTTGATAGTTCCCGATGTGATAAGATAAAAACCCCTGAAGGGCTGAAGAAAGCGGTAAATAATCTAAAAACTGCCGGTATCGATGGTCTAATTGCAATAGGCGGCGACGGCACTTTTCGCGGGGCTGCCGCTCTCGCCAAGGAAGGGGGAATCAAGATTGTGGGAGTCCCGGGCACTATCGACAATGATGTTTATGGCACTGATTACACCATCGGGTTTGACACCGCTGTGAATACGGCCCTGGAGTCAATAGACAAAATACGTGATACCGCCGAATCCCATGACAGGCTGTTCTTCATCGAGGTGATGGGCCGAAACAGAGGGTTCATTGCTCTGGCAGTGGGTATCGCAGGCGGCGCCGATGAAATATTTATCCCGGAAATCGATACCGATCTCCAGCTTCTGGCTGACAGTCTGAAAAAACATTTTGCGGCAGGGAAGAGAAGCTCTCTGGTGATTGTGGCCGAGGGGGATACCCCCGGTGGGGCTCAGGCCATTGCGGACAAAGTCGGACTGCTGATTGGTATTGACTACAGAGTCGTTGCGCTGGGTCATGTGCAAAGGGGAGGATCACCCACAGCCAACGATAGAATCCTGGCCAGCGAACTGGGCGCGGCCGCCGTAACCGCTTTGGCTGAAGGAAATGATGGTTGCATGGTGGGAAAGATCGGCACGGAGATTGTGCATACTCCCATCGAGGAAACCTGGAGCAAATATAAAGAACTGGATGTTCGCATGTTGAAAATGCTCCAGATTTTGGCTCTTTGAATGAATTATCTCGTATTGTGCGGGGATACAAGGTGCTTTGCCCGGTACTTGTTCGGTAAGGTTGAACGGAGAACGAAGGGAGGTTAATCATGCCGGTAGCCGATTATGCCACCTATTGCAGGATGCTTGAAAACGCTCGCGATCATAGATTTGCCTATCCGGCGATCAATATCACGTCCATGGTAACAGCGAACGCTGTCCTTCGCGCATTTGCGGAGAAGAAATGCGACGGGATTATTGAGCTTTCGGTCGGGGCCGGAGAATTCGCCAGCGGCCTCAGCGTTGCCGATTCAGTCGAGGGTTCGATCGTTCTGGCAGAGTATGTCCATCGTATTGCAGAGCGATATGATATCTATGTTGCCCTGCACACCGATCACTGTCAGCCCGATAAGGTTGAGAGCTTCCTCAATCCATTGATTGCGGAAACTGAATCTCGGCGGGCTAAAGGGCTCCCGAATCTATTCAGCAGCCACATGTTCGATGGCTCTTCCCTTCCCCTCAAAGAGAACATGGATATTGCCGTGCCACTGCTTGAGCGCTGTGCCAGAAGCGAGATTATTCTCGAAGTTGAAGCCGGGGTAGTTGGCGGTGAAGAAGATGGAGTTAGCAATAAAAAAGCGCCTGCCAAAAAGCTGTACACAACTCCCGAAGACATGGTGGGAGTGTATCGCCGCTTGAGTGCAGTCAAGGATGGCAAATATATGCTTGCTGCCACGTTCGGCAATGTTCATGGTTCATACAAGCCCGGGGTTGTAAAACTCAAACCCGAAATCCTGAAAGAAGGGCAGGAAGCTATCAGGAAAGAATTTGGGGATGATGCTTATTTCTGGCTGGTTTTCCATGGCGGTTCAGGTTCATCAAGGGAGGATATTCAGGAAACCCTCGGATATGGCGTGGTCAAAATGAATGTCGATACGGATGCACAGTATGCATTTACTCGAGCGATCGCTGATTACATGTTCACCAACTACAATGGCATCATGAAAATTGATGGTGAGGTGGGGAATAAAAAGGCCTATGATCCTCGTCAATATCTCAAAAAAGCGGAACAATCCATGGCCAATCGCGTTATGCAGGCGGTGGATGATTTAAAGGCTGCCGGGACAACACTCTTTGTCTAGTGTTGCAATTCTGCCGACAAGCGCGCCATGAGCACCATTAAAAAGGGACTGATCTTCGTTGGGGTTTTGATATTACTGGCGGGCATTATTAGCGGGGTTGCAATCTATCTCCTCACCCGTTCGCCGGATATAGAAAGTGAGATGAGATCCGTCGAGGCAGGTATCGAGGCTGAACAAAGCTTCGAGAACAAACTCCAGACCCTTGAAGGGGAAATCAAGGCAGCGCTCGCCGTCGGCGAATTCAGGGAAGTAACGCTTACCCTCACTGAAGAAGAAGTCAGTATCATGCTGGTGAAAATGATGCGGACGGCCATGACCGAGTCTTCGGATGAGATATCTGAAGAGATGGTGGTTGGGACCACGGTCAATCTGGATGAAGATGGTATTCGGGCTGTTGTGGATATCGAGATGTATGATATGACAGTGAGCGCTGGAGCCCGGCTGGAGGCAACGGTCGACGAAGAAGGTATCAGCCTCCAGTTGGAATCGCTTGAGATAGGGCAGCTTCCTTTCATTGGCCCCCTCGAAGATAAAATCAAAGACTGGTTCAATGAATCTCATACAAATATGAGCCTTGACGATCTGCATGTTGACCTTGAGAAAGGGCTCCCCGTAAAATTGAATGACCTGGTTCTCAAGGATGGGGAAATGATAATAACAGGAATGGTAACTTAAATCCATGCTGTCAATAACCTGCTATGGCGGGGTGGGCGAGATCGGGGGGAACAAGATTCTCCTTGAGGATGGAGATACCCGTTTCTTTTTTGACTTCGGTTTTCCCTTCAAAAAGCGCGAGAAGTATTTTGAGGAATTTTTGAATCCACGGCCTGGAGCCGGCCTGCTGGATCTGCTGGAAACAGGGTTGCTTCCTCCCCTCAAAGGGATCCTCCGGGAGGACCTGGCAAGAAAGGGGCTCTGGGATAAATTCCGTCCTTCTCCTCTTTATCGCGAATTGACCGTCGATGGAGTGCTACTCACCCATGCACACGTGGATCACAGTGGTTACATATCTTTTCTGCGTGA
>CAZJQZ010000139.1:0-6278 GCA_964548045.1 uncultured Dehalococcoidia bacterium
CGCCGCTTTCCAGCATTCGCGGTATTTCGTATTTCATGCACAGCCACACGCCTTTGAGATCGATACTGACCACACGGTCCCATTCATCCTCCGTGAAATCCGGCATCATGGCTATTTCGCCATCGATACCAGCATTATTGGCAGCATAATCCAGCCTGCCGTAGGTCTCCATCGCTTTGTTGATCATCGCTTCAACGTCGGCAGCTTTGGATACATCCGTCTGGACGAAGATGGCCTCTCCGCCAATCCCCTTGATTCGCCTGACTGTTTCTTCCCCGCCATCGGCTAAAACATCAGAAACAACGACTTTAGCGCCTTCTCGTGCGAAGGCCAGCGCCGTAGCCCGCCCGATTCCTGAACTTGCTCCGGTAACCAGAGTAACTTTTCCATTCATATTACCCATGTTTTATGATACCTCCGTTCGATCTCAAAGCTGACGCCCCACATCATATCCCGAGGCAATGGCTGCCATGACCGTGCCCTGTTCATTCTCGGCAACGCCGCTTGCATCCCCAATTATGTGGGTTTCGATACCTTTCTTTTCGGCAAGTTCCGCCAGGAATCGATTCGGACGCCGCTCGCCAGCGAACACGATAGTCTCAATTCCCGGCAATTTTTCTCTTCCTTCAGCGGTCACAATCCAAACATCATCATAAGGAAGGATTTCAACTTTTTCAACTTTTAGATAAAGCTTCACTCTATCATTATTTTTAATTCTATCCATGAGATAGTGCCTATCGGCACGGGCCATTTTTAAGGCCAGCTTCTTTCCTCTTTCCACCAGATAAACATGCCTGTCTCTGGTAAAAAGATAGTCTGCCAGTTGCAATCCAATCTGCGAGCCTCCTACAATCAGAACCGTGCTCCCGGTTTCCTTCTCTTCTTCAATGACTTCATCTGCCATCATTGGCTCGATAGATTCTATGTTTTCCAGCCCTTCGATGAATCCCTGAGGCATCAATGGCAGGCTTCCGGTTGCTGCTACCAGCACATCAGGATCTATTTCGTCCAGCAAGGTTTCGTCGACATCGGTGTTCAGGCGAATCTCCACCCCATATTTGCTCAACTGTCTTTCGTACCACGGAAGAATATCGCCAATCTCTTCTCTATCCGGCATCATTGCCGCCAGTTTCAGTTGCCCCCCTATCCAGTCACGACTTTCACATAATACAACGCTGTGTCCGGCAAACACTGCCCGACGTGCCGCTTCCAGTCCGGCGGGGCCTGCCCCCACAACCAGCACCTTCCTCGCCACTGCTTTTTTCTCGCCCTCGATTTCCTTGAGAAGGTACTCACGGCCTACCCGTGGGTTTACCATGCAGGTTGCCTCGGCATACTTTAGTATATTGTCAATGCAGCCCAAGCAGTCGGCCAGACAGGGACGAATATCGTCTAGTTCGCCACTGCGGGCCTTTTGCAGGAATTCAGGGTCGGCCAGATGCGCTCTGCCCATAGCTACCAGGTCGGCCTTTCCTTCCGCAATAATTTCATCGGCCACAACCGGACTTTTGATTCGTCCCACAGCTATGACCGGAATTGAAACGTGCTTTTTAACTTCTTCGGTAAAATGAGTCCGTGCTCCCTGCTCCACATACATGGGGGGAATCATCGGGTCGATCGTGCCATAAGTGGAGGTGCCGCATGAGATATGCAAGTAGGCCATGCCTGCAATTTCTAAGATAGGAGCCAGTCGGCAGAGGTCTTCCATTCCCCACGACCCCTTGGGAAGGAAATCATCGCCGTTAAGCCGGACTCCAACAGGAACTTGATATCCGGCCACTGTTCTCACTTCCCTTACCACTTCCAGCAGGAACCTTATTCTGTTTTCGAAGCTACCTCCGTATTCATCGGTTCTCCTATTGTAGAACGGAGTGAGAAACGTTTCGATCAGGTAGCCGTGCCCTGCGTGGATTTCCAGGAAATCAAAACCGGCTTTAATGCATCGTTGAGCTGCTGCTCCAAAAGATTCCACGTATTCAGCGAGTTGCTCTTTAGTTGCTGGTTTTATGTCAAGTCCAAACCTTGTCAGTTCGGGGATGGCAGAAGCACATATCGCAGGGCCGGGGAGATAAGTCATTCCACCGTGATTAATTTGAGCACCGAACTGCACATCATACTTATGGACTGCCTCAGTCAGTGAGCGCAAACCGGGTATAACCTTATCATCCCAGAGGTGAAGTTCTTTCATTGGAAACGAAGGATGAGTAGTGCCGGAAGGGTGCACATAGGCAGCGCCAGTGACGATCATGCCGGGTTCACCCCGGGCCCTTTCGGTGAAGAATTCGATCAGTTGTTGGGTGGGGCATCCATCGTCATCAGCCCCGAACCCCACACCCATCGGGGGCATTACAACTCGGTTCTTGACTTCGATAGAGCCTATTTGTATGGGCTTAAAGAGGTGTTCCAGTTTTTCCATATACGTAAAACCAGAAAGGCCGAGAAGGGGAAACCCTGTGCATGTCAGCGACTGGGAAGCTTGGCTAGCCTCCCCAGGAGGAATATGGATGGAGACGATAGAATAACTTAAATCTCTCCCAGACGCCGCTTAGTCCTTTCGGTACATATTTCATGAAAAGTATGATGCCCACGCCACCGAGAACTGGCCCAAGAACAGATCGCAATTGAGATGACCATCGATCAGAGACAAATCCTTCCAGCCAGGGTGACAGGTGATCGCTACTCACAATCCCCAGGAATTCCAGGAAAGCCACACCAAAGAAAACACCAGCAGTGCTTCCCCAGCCCCCAATGATTACCATTCCCATAAACATTATCCCATCATCGATCGTAAAATCTCGCGGGCTGACATGCAACTGACAATATGCCCACAGCCATCCGGCTACCCCCGCAAATGCGCAGGCAATGAAGAACGCCAGTAGTTTGTGTTTGAAAAGGCTTATGCCACTTACTTCCGCAGCCAGCTCGTTATCCCTGATAGCTACAAACTTTCGCCCGGTGTTCGACCGCTGGATATTCACGGCTAGAAAAGTGGCAATGATAACTAGCACAACACTCAGAATGTACAGATTCAGGTCGGAAGTGAAATCGATCGATCCCAGGGTAAGTGGATGGTCAGCTAGAGTCAGTCCTGAAGATGGTCCCATCACATCTCGGAACTTTTCGTAGGTAAAGCACCAGTAGATAATGTTGTGGGCAGCCAGCGTCGCCAGTGCCAGATAAAACATCTTCAATCTGATCGAAGGGAGCCCAAAGATTATTCCCGCAACACCGCTACCGATAGCACAGATTGGCAAGACAGCCCATCCACTCCATCCCCAATGGGATGTTAAAACAGCTGCGATGTAGGCGCCTACCAGAACAAATCCACCTTGCCCAAGTGATATCAGACCGGTTAACCCGCTCAAAATATGTAGTCCCAGAACTGCTATCAGGGTTACTCCTATTCTAGCGAGGACAGCAAGCCAGTAATCATCTGCAATCAAGGGAACGATAGCAACGAAGAAAACCATCGCTAGCGCCAGGAAAGCCCATTGTGTTTTAGTTCTGATAACCGCTAATTCTGATGAATATTTGGTGCTAAAGACTCCGCCAGGTAGCATAATTAAATCCTCTTTATTCCTTTCAATCCAAAGAGACCTTGAGGTCTGACAAGCATAACGGATACGAGCAAGACATATGGTAAAACGTCAGAAAACCCACTTACGTATGGATCAATATAGAATCCGGTAAGGCTTTTTGCCAGTCCGACCATTAGAGCCGCCAGATAAGCGCCAGCGATAGATTCCAGTCCGCCCAACACAATTATGGGGAGAGCCATCATAATAGCTAACCCATCCAGTCCTTCCCTCGATGCATATACCGATCCAACCACTGATGCCAGCAGGATACCGCCTATTGCGGCTGAAAGGGTACCGATTATCCAGGCTATAGCATATATCCGTTTCACTTTTATGCCGAGGCTCTGACTTATGACATTATCTTCGGAGACACAACGCATGGCCAACCCGCTTTTGGTAAACCTGAAGTAACTCACAAAAATCAGGAACATAAGTGTGGCCGCAACAAACGCCCCCAGGTCGGTCCAGGGAAGATTATAACTCCCGATAACAGACATGGTACTATCAGGGAATATTTGAGGCATGACTCGATCTTTTCCCTCAAATATGAGTTTGGTTATGTAGTGAAGGACAGAGAACCCCAGAATCATGGTTATCAGGAAGCTGGAAAGTTCCCCATGTCCGATCATTCCCCTGAAGAGGAAGAAGTCCAGGGCCCAGCCGAGCACAACAGCAGCTACAGCCACCACGAAAAGAGCGACCGGGGTAGGAAGGCCCTGTTCCGATATAAGCCACCAGGTCAAAAAGGCAAGGAAGAGGAGGATGCCCCCATGGGCCATATTGAAAATGCGCGTAGATTTGTAGACCACCACTATTCCAACAGTGATGAGCGCCAGTACCCCTCCATTCATCAACCCCCCAACAATGGCCTTGATAGCCTTATCACGATCCTCTATCGGGAGAACTGCGAAAATTACAATCAGCCCAGCCAGAAGAATGGCCAGAGTGATGGAACTCGCAATAACATGGGCCTTTCCTTTTTCATAAACAATTCGGATACCCGATCCCGGTAAGCCAGCCAGTTTCCTGATGGCATATTTCTGTTCATCCATAGAATGTCCTCGCTAATGGCTATATGAACTGTTTGTCAAAAATGCTATCTTCAGGTTGAATAGTTACGATGCCTTTGGTAGAAGAAGCAAAGAGCTGTTTTATATCAACTCCGATTGCCTGGAAAAATCTGAGATCCTCCTGAGAAAGCTTTCCGCCGGCATCGTATGCAATGCGTATGCTGTCAAGACCATGTTTATCTCTTAAAGGTCGGAATCCAACAAGATTGGCGATGAAATAGAGTACCTTTTGATGTAATCCTGCCGTGCTTCCCCTGAGTGTGTGGTCCGCTGTCGCATAGCCTCTCGGGAGAAGATTTTTGAAAAGCATACGTTTTATCCTGCTGCTGTTGCTGATATTCGTTTGGATGTTACTGGCAAGTCGATTCCACAGATGAGAGGGGTAAGCCACGGTGTGGGGCGAAACCTCGCGGAAGTCCTTCTGGGCAGTTTCTACATTTTCTGCAAAGTTGAGTCTTTGCCCCGTCAGTAATGTGGCCCCGAAGCCCAGCGTCTGCTCAAAGAACCATCCGGGATTCATCAGCGACACGTATTCATCCTTCATACCAACCGGGTACAAAGCCAGCACAGATTCGGCAGAGGATATAAGAAATTCATGGGAACCGGCCACTTCCTCGGTTTCACCGGAACTTCCTTCAACATAGAATATATGTGCTGGGTCCGCCCCGTTTCCAAGAGTTAACGTTTGCTCAAAATGTGCGGGGTGACCCATTTCAGCTGCTTTTGCGAGTTCAATCAGGCCTTCATTAATCAGTTCACGCAGGCTTATCAGCTCAGGCTCTTTATAGTGACGCAGACCTTTCGGGCTCCAATAAATAAGCCTCTCAAACGGGAGATTTTCGTATATTTCAAATATTTTATCGACTTGCTCCTGATCTTGAGCCATCACGAATTTTGGGTGGGAATGATCGATAACATACTTTATCTTCTCTGGCGAAGCAGCGGGATTCACTGCTACTACCGCTCCTCGACTTGCCTGAACGGCAATCTCAGACCAGAACCACTCTGGGGTACTGTCTCCCAGAATAGCTACCCTGTCTCCGGGGGCCAAGCCCATGGCCAAAAGCCCACGAAAGATGGCCTTGACATTATCGTAACACTCCTTCCACGAATACTCATTCCAGATGCCATGCTCTTTTTTGCGAAGAGCAATAGATCTGTCCCCCCACTGATTGTAGTTGCGAACGAGAAGTTTGGGGAATGTGTCTTCGATTTCCCTCAGGGGCAGTCGGGCTACTTTTTTTGCGCTCATAGATATGCTTTATTTTCGTGCTGGGATATGACTATTCTTTACTTTTTCCGATTTCTTTCTGCGCTATATAATAACATATTCTGGCTTTTATTGTTCAGGTGAGGTTACTTGAGGTAACCAATCTTTATGAACCCTGAATATATCTTCCTCAGCAGCATCCAACTCATACACTGCATAGTAGTTTTGGGCAATTCGCTTGTTTTCATCAAAACTGTTGAAATCAGAGATTCCCTCGTATTCATAAGTCCAGCTGGTAGCAGCATCATAAAGCGCCTGGGAATCGAAGTTTTCTGCCCCGACCGCTTCGACTGCTTTTCGAACTATGTCAAGCATGAGATATGTATTTTTTACTGCAATATAACCACAACCTTGACTACG
>CAZJQZ010000140.1:0-6232 GCA_964548045.1 uncultured Dehalococcoidia bacterium
GTGACCTATCATGATCCATGCTATTTAGGCAGACATAGCGAGATCTTCGAGGAACCCCGGAAACTGATACAAGAAATTCCCGGGGTTACCCTGGTAGAGATGGAAAACACAAGGGCGGACAGCGACTGTTGCGGCATGGGCGGCGGACGAATGTGGATGGAGCCGCCCCAGGGCTTGCTGTCCTCCCAGGCGATCGCGGAGAGGCGGGTCCAACAGGCGCTCGCAACCGGTGCCGAGATACTGGTTACGGCATGCCCTTTCTGCAACATCACGCTCAATGACGCGGTGAAATCGCTGGAACAAGAGGACAGTATCAAGGTTATGGACATCACAGAACTTGTTGCCATGTCTCTCTAAACATTTTTGAGATTGATTACAAATGAGGATAAAACGATGAGTGCCATTAGAATGGAAGAAGATCACCCATGGGAAACCCCCAACTGGCATGTGAGCCCGTGGAATTACCTTCCTGAGCTGACTAAAGACTTCACGCCTCCTAAACAGGTGAAGATTCACGATATCACCCTCAGGGATGGAGAGCAGCAGGCCAAGGTCATCTTTACCAAAGACGATAAGATCAGGATTGCCGAGAAACTTGCCGAGATCGGGGTCCACCGCATCGAAACCGGTATGCCGGCAGTCTCCCCCAATGATGAGGCAGCCATACGCGAGATCGTAAAGCGGAATTTACCTTCAGAGATCTTTTGCTTTAGTAGGTGTATGGTCCCGGATGTGAAACTAGCGGCGGATTGCGGAGTAAAGGGGATCGTGATTGAGATTCCCTCCAGCAAGCACCTCATCGAGGAGGGCTATAAGTGGCCTATGGAAAAGGCAATCGATCTCTCGATCAAGGCCACTGCGGCAGCAAAACAGGAGGGGCTCTATACCGTGTTTTTCACCATCGATGCCACCAGATCCGATATGAACTGGCTCTTGGATCTGGTAGACCGGGTTGCAACTGAGGGTCACATGGATGCCTTTACCCTGGTCGACACCTTCGGGGTGCTCTCACCCCAGGCAGCAACCTATTTCACGAAGAAGGTAAAGGAGAGGATCAACAAGCCTCTTGAAATCCATTTCCATCCCGATTTCGGACTGGGTGTGGCCAATACTATCAATGCAGTACTTGCAGGAGGCGAGGTGATCCACACCACCATCACCGGGATCGGTGAGCGGGCTGGCAACACCCCCATGGAGGAGACAGTGCTGGCCCTGCTCATGCTGTATGGGATCGATACCGGTATCGACTACTCCAAGCTCAACGAGACAGCCAAGTTGGTACAGGGACTTTCAGGCGTGAAGGTTGCCGGTAATCGAGCCTTTATCGGTGATGATGCCTACACGATCGAGTCAGGGATTTTAACCCAATGGTTCAAGAACGTGTTCGAGAAGAACCCCACCACCGTCTTTCCGGTCCATCCGGATTTCGTGGGACATGAGAAGCCTCAAATTGTAATGGGGAAAAAGAGCGGCCTCGATAACGTGTATCTGTGGGCCGAGAAGCTCGGGATCGAACTCACCGACGACGAGACAATGGCTGTGCTTAAACAGGTCAAACTCCAATCCCATGATCTTAAAAGGGTGCTGACTGAAGAGGAGTTCAAGGAGATTGTTGAGGAGGTTAAGGGTAATAGGTAGAATAGCCCTAAAAGAATTGGCGGGATTCTCATAAAGGGTTTGGTGGTTGCCTCAGCTTTTTTGGGCCAATTTGAAATAATGCCGCTTCGGAAAGGACAAGTATGAAGGTTGTTATTATCGGTAACGGCATTGCGGGATTCAGTGCCGCTTCAGCGATTCGAAGGCTGAATGAACAGTGCGAAGTCACCATGATCGCTCGAGAAACGACCCCGCTCTATTCTGCCTGTGTGCTGCCGGATTACATTGCGGGTAAAATTCCCCGCAAGCATACCTTTGTCAAGACAAATATCGATTATCAGCAGCTTGGCATCAATACCCTTTTTGACAGTGAGGTCCAAGAGATTGATTCTTACAGGAGGACCGTGTCTCTCGATAGTGGAAGATGCCTGCCATATGACAAGCTCATTCTCTCAACCGGAAGCGACGCTATGGTTTTTGGCGAACGCAAGAAGGGCGTCTTTAAATTGAAGACCTTAGACGACGCTGATGAGATCCTTAAGCACAATGGAAGCAAGGCAGTGGTGATCGGGGCAGGGGCGATCGGCATTGAGATAGCAATCGCATTGCACTGTCAAGGCTATAAGGTCATTGTGGTTGAGATGATGGATCAGATTCTGCCCCTAGGCTTGGATCAGTGTGGAGCTGATAAGGTAAGAGAGATACTGGAAGAGAAGGGCATAGTGGTCTTCAATGGAGAGCGTGCTATTGGTACACTAGGTGGGAAACGGGTACAAGGGCTGGCGACCGATAAGCGGGAACTCGATTGCGATACGCTTATATGGGCAGTGGGGATGCGTCCGCAGGTTGATTTGGCCAGACAGGCGGACATCGCCTTAGGAGCGAGAGGCGGGATCAGGGTGGATGGGCACATGGAAACCAGTGCCTCGGGGATCTATGCGTGCGGTGACTGCGTGGAATCTCCCGATATCCTCACTGGTGAGTCGTATCTCAATTTGTTTTGGCACAACGCGAATCGCCAAGGAGTAGTGGCCGCGCACAACTGCATAGGGCAGGCCACTACGTATCCTGGCTCCCAGAATATCGTAAACGTGGATGTCTTTGGAAACCAGGTTGCCGCGTTTGGCTTTACTGAGGAGGCTGTGCATCGATTTAAGGATATCCCGGCCTTCCATAGGAAGCAGGCTGATCCATCAATCATCGAACATGAGCAGGATGGTAGGTACTATCGGTTGGTGATACTGGGAGATCGTTGCATGGGTGGGCAGTTTGTTAACGTAACCAGGGATATCGGCATGTTGTGGAGCATTATGGTTAAGGGTAGGAGCATCTCCGGACTGCGTAAGATGTTTGCAAATGAGGAACTCATGGAACGGAGACCATGGTTACACAGGGTCAAGCCATTTTTCAAGACAAACTAACTCAATAAGAAACAGTGAGGGAAAGCGATGAAAGAAAAAGTGCTCGTTCTTCATCCGGAAAGGTGCACCGGATGCCACGCATGTGAAATGGTCTGTTCCTTAGTACATGATGGTGAATGTAATTTAGGCCTTTCGAGGATCGGGATCATGAAGACAAACGGGGGCGGAACCAATGAGAACATTCCTGTCGTATGTCAGCAGTGCCATGACCCCATCTGTGCAGATGTCTGCGTCATGGGTGCTATTTCACGCGATAAGGAAACAGGGGCACTGGTGGTGAAAGAAGATTTGTGCGTGGGCTGCAAGACTTGTGTAATCGCCTGTCCCTTTGGCGGCATCCTCTACCACTATATCAAGGGCTGTGCTATGAAGTGTGACCTTTGTGGCGGTGATCCGGAATGCGTTAAGGCCTGCCTGTATGACGCCATCGAGTACCTTCCCATGGATGAATGGGGAGTAAAGGCGCGGCTCAAGGGAGCGGAGAATATAGGTAGAATTTTTGAGGTAGTCTATCGATAAACTCACGAGGTAGGGAAGGAGGTCTCTGATGAAAGTGGGAGGCTATGCAGGGCAGATCCTGACTATTGATTTGACAAAGGAAAAGATAGAAAAGGAACCCTTGGATCTGGGCATGGCCCGGAAGTTCTTAGGTGGTTTTGGTCTCAATTGTAAACTCGCCTGGGACCGCCTTGATCCAGAGGTGGACCCATATGCCCCAGAGAACATGATTTTTCTGGGTATGGGGCCAATGCTTGGTACAGCAGCACCAGTAGCGAACAAATGCTCTGTGGTGAGCAAGTGGCCGTCTACAGGCACCATATCGCCCGGTACTGCCGGCGGGGATTTTGGTATCAATGTAAAGCTGTCCGGCTATGATGCGGTGATTGTAACGGGAAAAGCCAGAAAAGCAGTGTACATCAAGATCAATGACGACGATGTTCAAATATGCGATGCCAGCGAACTCTGGGGCAAGGATACTCACGATACCACGGATACACTGTGGGAAAGACACGGGCGCCAATATTCTGTCGTCCCTATCGGAACAGCCGGAGAACGCCTGGTCAATACCACCATATGCCTGGTTGATAAGTGTGCTTCCTGGGGAAAAGGTGGCCTCCCGGCTATCATGGGCTCAAAGAACCTCAAGGCCCTGATAGCCTATGGAAACAAGGGAGTTGCTGTTGCTGACCCGAAGCGTTTGATGGAGCGAACCCGGATGATTCTGGAGCGCTTCAAGAGCCGCCCGGATTATTTGAAGCTGATGATAGATCTGGGAACCATGGATGGTTTTGCTGGCTGGGCTGATATCCATGGCATGTCAAGTGAAAATTATGCAGGCCGGTTTCCCACGGAAGAGGCATATCGGCTCTATAGTCCAGAGTATTACTTGAAGAATATCAAGGTGGGCAGGGTCTCGGATCCAACATGCCCAATAGGGTGTAAGGATCACGTCAAGGTGCAGAAGGGCGAGTATGATGGTACAGAGGCCTGGGTATCATCATTTTATGGCAGAGTAGTTCATATGGCGGCCCGCTGCCAGGTAGGGAGCTACGAGAAAAACGTCAAGGCGCAGGAGTTTTTCCAGCGCACGGGCCTGTGCGTCCATTCGTATACGGCCATCATTGACTGGGCCGTTGAGCTTTATCAGCGGGGAATCTTAACCAAGAAGGACACTGGTGGGGTCGAGTTGAAGCATGACTTTGAAACCACTATGTACCTGGCTGAGCAGGCGGATAAACACGAGGGTCTTGGAGGAATCCTGTCACAAGGCTATAACAAAGCTATTAAGGACATTGACCGGGGATGTGAGAAGTACGCGGTTCAGGTTAAGGGGATGGAGCCCCTGTACGACCCGCGGATGAATCGGCTCTCCGGCCCCGAATTCAATCAGGTAGTAAACCCCCGGGGCGCCCATGCGCCCCAGGGCTGTATCACCTTGTACATGTCAAGGGATCTGCCCGCTGAGCGGTACAGGCCCTGGCTTGAGGACCGGGGTGTCCCCGAGGATGCTTTGAAGCGGATTTTTCCCCGGTCTGGCTACTTCAACATTGCCCGAATGACACCCTATGGAGAGGACTGGGTTGGCTTCATGAACTCGGTGGGAATGGGATGCCTAAGGAGTCGGGTGGATGACTTCTTCAAGGGTGAAGATTGGCCGGAGGTCTATTCAGCAGTAACCGGGTTTGAGACCTCCCTTGCCGATTTGAGAGAAGCAACGAGACGGAGCTATAATCTTTACAAGGCACTCAACGTGAGGCTGGGCTTCTCACGCAAGGACGATGTGTTTCCTGAGAGGTGGTTCGAGCCTCTCGAGACCAGTGACCGGGGCACAATGGTACTGTGTGATTACTTCGGCACACCGCTTTCGCGGAAGGACTGCGAGAAGCTGCTCGATGATTACTATGACGAGCGAGGCTGGGATGTTGAAAAAGGGATGCCCACTGAGAAAACGCTGATTGACTCTGGTCTGGAGGACGTTGCAAAAGCTCTCAAAGCAAAAGGTTTTTTCAAATAGGTATGTGCTGCAATTGATGCAATCGTCTCCTTTTAGGGCAGGCATAACGGGTATGTGATCATAAGGCGTAGAGGGGTCTGGCTATGAAATTATTTGAGAAGGGAAAGATTGGCACCCTGACCATGAAGAACCGAATAGTAATGGATGCTATTAACATTCAACTCGCAACACCAGTTGAGGAAGCAGGTTTATCGCAGCGGGGGATTGAATTCTACGTCGCTCGAGCGGAAGGCGGGGTTGGGCTCATCAAGACTACGTTTATGCGCCCCAACCGTAAGTTGGAGTTTTCCATTGGAGAGCCTGTAGTTAACAGCGAAAGGTGTGTTTCTTGGCTCAATGATTTGGCTGAGGCGGTACACGACTATGGTGCGAAGATTTGTGTCCAGTTGAGCCCTGGGTTGGGTCGCATCCCAGTCCCAAAGCCGAATCTTCCCCATGGTGGCCTTGTAGGGCCATCTCCTTTGCCTAGCTTCCGGGACCCTGAGGGGGAGATGCCTCGTCTGGGGCCAGGGCAATATCCGGTTGTTGGCGAAAGGCATGTTACAACTCGTGAGCTCACCATCCAAGAAATTGAAGAATTGGTGAGCGACTTTGAATTCAGTGCTAAAATAATTGCGCTTGCCGACATTGACGCCATTGAGATCCACGGCCATCAGGGGTATCTCTTGGACCAATTCATGACTGCACTGTGGAATAAGCG
>CAZJQZ010000141.1:0-6149 GCA_964548045.1 uncultured Dehalococcoidia bacterium
TCCTTTTTTACCTCCTTCCTTTCCCGTTATTTAAGAAACTCAGACAATTGACCTTTTCACCAATCGGATCATTCGTGTACCAACGAACGGGCTTGTTGCACTTGATAGCGTATTCGATTTCTCTTCGGGTACTGTCTCCGACGTAGAATTGGTAATTGACCACGAAGATCTCGTCGGCAATATCGATCTTCCGTAGGTGCAATTCGTCCATTTGGGCTGCTACACCCTCATGCTCTGCCAAGTGATCCGGGATTTCGTGTTTGCAGTACCACTCGGGTAACAGGTGAAGGCCCATCGTTATCGATTGTTCATCGCGTTCGATAAGCCAAGCGCAAACTGCCATGATGCCAACGAACCGAGAGGATCCGCACAAAACTACAACTTTTGGTTTGTTCATTTTTGCGCTACTTCCCTGCTAGGATAAGGCTTCCATTCACCGCTCCTGAAATAATGAACAGTAGGGTGAAGATATCCTCCGCATTTGGGGCATCTGGTGTCTTTCAATTTACCTTTACCTGTTTTCCAGTACCAAGCAATATTGCACCGATGGCATCGGCCTTTGGTATTACCAGATTGGCAATTCAGTCCCACCAATTACCTCCTTCCTTTCCATTCAGTAGTCTCTTTGCATTGATCGTGACAAGATTTCGTGCAGAACCACTGCTTTTTGTTATCACTGAATTGGTAGAGTCTTTCGTGCATTCTCATACACCATGCACAATACTTATTCGTCCAAGTCGAAGTCTTCTTGATCGGGGCTTTCGGTCTAGTCATCTTCAACTCCCCCTTCCTTGCAACATCTTGCAACATCTTCAATGCAGACTGATTCAAACCCGCATTCCGGGCAAGTATAGACTTCCATCCATTCACCATCAACGTACTTCTTGTGAGAGTTTGGACAACCAATCTCGTGACAAAAGATTCCGTTTATCATAGTGGCTTCGCATTGATCGCACTTCATTTCAAACCTCTCTATATCTTCATGCCGGCGACCTGTTTCCGTTTCAAAGCGGTCTGCAGCCGGCCCAATCCTTTCTTCAGTTGCCGGATCTGTTCCAGTGTTGCTTCGGCCTCGGATTCCATTGCAGCCCCAACTGTCCCTGGGGAAGACTCTTCGATCTTCAACAGATCCACCAGCGCCTTCCCCGCCTGCTCCAGAGCTGTTCGAGTCTTCCGGGCCGCTTTCAACTGTTGATCAGTGAGCTTCGTCTCCGGAAACATATCGATCTGGCATTCCTCAGCAAACAACCGTTCTGTAAGCATGATTGCCTGACTTGCCTGAAGGCCATCATTCATAGCCTTCAAGACTTTCATCTGGTTGAAGTCGGAAAGTCGGGCAATGTACCCCGCCACATTCGCTGAGATATGTCCTTTCGAAACTGCCCATAGGACATCATCTCTAGCCTGCAGGATGACTATCAACCAAACGATATACTTAGGTTCTTTTCCAACCGCACTGGAAACGTCCTTCAAGGGAATACCTCGGTCAAGGCATCGTTGGTACGCTCTGGCCTCTTCCACAGGGTTCAGGTTGCGTCGGGTGATGTTTTCGCTTAGTTGCAGTTTTACGGCCTCTATTTCTGTCAGCCCATCCACTACAATGGCCGGCGCTTCCTTCCACCCGAGTTCAATCATCGATCGCCACCGGCGCTCACCGGCGATGATCTGGAACTTGCCGTGGCCATTCACTGATCGGACAGTGATCGGCTGGAGAAGCCCGATCGATTTGATACTGTTTGTCAGCTCCTGCAGGCCATCAAGATCGAATTCGGTACGCGGCTGTTCTGGATCCGGCTCGATCTTTTCAATTTCTATCTGCTGTATCTTCTCCATCCGTCTCCGTCTCCAATATTTCGATTGAACAGCCCATATCCAGCAAACAAGCACTGCAGAAACCGATTCCGTTTGAATCCTGCACCCACGGATCATCGTTCGTGCAACAATTCTCGCATTCGGCGTTCGAGTCTCTCCATTCCTCAACCCACTCACCGTTCAGAAAGACCTTGATTCGGGTGGCTCTCTTCAGTTCTGCCAACCGGATAGCTACGGGTTCACCTTTTGAATCAGCCAGGGCTTCTCTCATTTCCACTATGATTTCCTGTGACCTATCCTGACGTTCGAGCATATCTGTTACCCACGTTAGAAGAGCTTCTGCCTTAACAGTCAGATTCTCATGCTGTTGAGCAACAGCCTTCACAGCTTCGTCATCATCATCGTATCGATCACAGGAATCGCACCGTTGCATTTCAAGTAACAGGTTATCCTTTCCGACTAGCAACCAGCCTTTACCTTTACATGCCTCACATCGTTCCATGTTCCCTCCTTTTAGTCTCAACTCATACTTTAACGTTCATAGCTGTCTATCAATCAAGTTTGTCAGTAATTGATCAGATATATTCCTGAGTTTGCCGTTCGCGTTCTTCTTCCGGCAAAGCCCAATACTTCAACGTATCTCGTGTCGTCTTTGGAAGCGGGCCTGTAACCAAATAGCAAACCTTCTCTTCCCCCTGGCCCTTCTTTGCCCTCTCGATCGCACACAAGAATTCACAGTGCTGCCAATACTCTCGCCATTCCTTACTATCAATCTCTTTCTGAGTAAGCCCTCGACTGGAATACCTCCAATCTTCTTCCTGCCCTTCATCGCCTTTCTCGTACCATGCAATACCATGAGTTATTACGTAGTAATCTCGCTGTGGGTGATAGTAGATCCCACCAGAGCATAATGACAACCGACGTTCTTTACTGTAATAAGGTTCATCCCGACCGATATGCCAGATCGTGTTCGCAAATACCCCATCTCCATGCTTTTCCTTCTGCTTATACATCGGGAAAACGTATAACGGATCGAAAAACCGGTTCGCTATTTTCGCTCGCTTGATCGGCTCTTCCGGATTATCAAAGCACCGGCTCGTGATCAGTTGATGAGCTTGCTGCTCAGTTATCTGAGGGCGGATCTCGCCGGTTTCGGTGAACTCCATCTGAAATTGCATCGTATTCCTCAGAACATAGCCACTTGTGAACACTTATACATGTCCTCATCCAACCAGGCCGGCGTCATCCGGCTATAACTTCTCCCAGGCATTTGAAGCATTCGCTTTACAAAATCCATGCTTACTTCTTTGCCGGCATGGTGCTCGATTATTACCTTCGCCAGTACCGCTCGATGCTCCTGGTTGCAACATTCGGTGAATTCTTCGGTTCGGTAGATATGTTCCCACGTACCGTCCTCGTACTTGATCGACACGTCTGCGTGGTTTTCCTCTCCGGAGTTGATCGACGGATAACAGAAGCTGCCGAAGTACGCTTCAATCTGTTTACTCAAAACAGACTCCCTTGAGTAATTCCCTCTGCAAAATGAACTTCCATCACTTTCTTTGCCAGTGTTCTCATTTCGACCTTGACTTGACCTTTGTCACCTTTATACCAACCAATCGCCCCGCATACTGCCATTTTGCCATCTGTCCAAATCTCCGGTATCCCAGGGCCTCCATGTCCTCGTTGGCTGGATATCCCTGTCTGTTCGAGATAATCGATTGCCGATGTAAGACCATCCTTCTCTTTGAATTTGAGTGCAATTTCGATTTCCCAACCATCGAAGTATTCTGCTATCAAATGCTTCAAACACTCTTCATCGGGATATTTCTTCTTCAGGAGAGTCATGATTCGAATCCGAAGACAGCCATTGACCCGATCTGATCTGCAGCTTGATCTTGGATACGGTCAAGCAAGTTGAGCATACCATCGACAGCTTCAGATGCTTCCGTCGGCAAAGTCAGGGGCAAGTTGCTCTTACCTGATTCCTGGGTGATCTTGACCAACTGTTCTTTCTGTTTCCGGAGCAATTCCCAATCCATCGCCCCAATATCTACTTGCATAACACCCCTACCTTTTCGAGTACGTCAACCAGGTCTTGCGCTGCTTCCTGACTATTAAATGATCGCCCTGCAAGAACCGGTTCACCGACCCTCACGTAGTGATCGTTCTCTTCTTCGATCTCTTCGATCTCAATCCAGACTTTGTAAATCATGCTGCGAAATACCTCCTAACTTCTTTCCCGATCCACCGGCCATTCCGGTTCTTAATCATCACCTTTTCGCCTGTTTTACGCGCCATCTTAATCCTCACCTATCGTTGATGCTCTGAACTCTGCTAAGAATTCTGTAAATGATTCCGCCTTACAGTTGCAGAAATAGGCAACTGCCTGCGGTTCCACATATCCCGCATTTGCCGCCTTCACTGCAGCGTTAGTCATCTTTTCGATCGCCTCATCCAATCCAACGAATGCTGATTTCAGTTCTTCCAGGGCTGTCATTGATTTGTTCATTTCGTCCATCGTTTTCTCCCTTGTTTTAAGTATGATTTCCTATACTTTAAGTCTAACATATGTTAGTTTTTATGTCAAGGTTTTATAGCAGAATTGAACACGATAGTTGTCATAGTTTACTGCGTAATAATCCTACAGGTGTTATCTTTCTTGCTTGACTTTTTGGCTAACGAGTGTTAGACTTAAACAGAACGAAGCACTGGAGGTTTTTTGATATGAGTAAAGACCGCACAATTTTTCTCCGTAACGTGCCAGATCGAACATGGAGACTGGCTCACGTTACTGCCGGATTCAGTGAGTTCGGCGATACAAAAGCATGGATACTTGATGCCATCGAAAAGCAAGCTGAAGCTCAATTGGGAAGTAAAGGGTTCAGCACTGTCAAAAAAATTATTAACCAGACAATTACTGATGAAGCTGCTGGCCGTTCTTCTCACGTCCAAAAAAGTGACGGTATGTTTGAGGATTTTACTGACAGGCTGATTAAACAACTTAATCAGGACGTACAGCCCATACCTGAATAAGCATATTTTCTTTTTCATCCTTTATCTTTTCTCCTTCTCCGCGTTTGAATATCTGCACGTCATCGTGGTAAACCACCCCGTTGCAAAAATCCTCAGCCGATTTCTCGAAGTTCGAAAGATCTGCTCGATCCGCTCGTTTCGTCCAGAATGAAGATGCGAATCCAACCGCTTCTCCTTTCTCGAACAGTAAACCCTTAATGCCGGCTTGTTTCAATGCCAGCACCAGTATCTTCTTCAGCTCTGCCTGCTTTTCGTTGTATCTCCGGATCTGTTCACCCTTGGAATCGCCTTGCGGTCGGAACCGGCTATTCGCCGTCTGTCTCGGCTGTGGAAGTACGCAATCCTGGAACATAAGTTTCAACCGGCGCTCTCCTTCGTCGTATTCAACTAGAATGAGTTCTTTCATTTGCATGCTTTTCCCCTAATCGTGGAACCGTATCTCAATCTGGCTGTGGGCTTTCGCTAGATGTGGGCTGGCCTTTGGTTAAGACAAGAGCTAGTATTTCAAGGCAGTTAATAGCATCAGCAATTTCTTCAAGGCAATTATCCAAATCTGTGTTTTCAAGCCCCTCCCGAAGCTCATCCATTTCATCAAGGGCATGCTTCCAAACATTTGATGCGTAAGCCTCGCCATTGTGTCCTTGGGTGTTATTCTTTTCATGCCTTGCCCACAATTTTGTCTCCTTGATCTTAGCAAGGTCTACCCTGAGAAATTGCAACGCCTTATAATTATCTTCGTTGCAGACTGACCCTTGAATACTGAGATTGAATAACGTTTTTATTTCCCCTCTCCGTGGTTCGTGTACTTCATCCACTTCGTCGCATGGTAATATGTTTGTGTCTTTTGGTATATAATTCACTTCAGTACCCTCCTTCTCTTTTTCAATAGTTCCTCAATTCCACCGAGCCTTTTTCCTCCTGGCGACCTCTCCTATTGCTTCATTGGCCTTTGCCATTTCCGTTTCGATCTCTCCCCTCATGCACTGCTTCTGCAGTTCCTGGAAGACAAACCGAAAGCTGCCTTTGCCTTTGATCACCAGCCATGTTATCCAGAGGACAGCGAACAGGAACAGGAACGGGGCTTTGATTATCTTCCGTATCATGCCACAACCTTTTCATTCCTTCCTGGGTTTTTCCAAGTCTTTCCTGCCGAATCTATGCTATTGAATACCATTCTGGCAACGAATCGCTGATCGGGGAGTGAGAACTTGCCTAGCATGTGAATAATCTTTCCATAAATCGCAAGCTTTTCTTCTCTGGTAGCTCTGAGGGTTCTTGGTTTCTTGGCATTGTCAAACTTT
>CAZJQZ010000142.1:0-6145 GCA_964548045.1 uncultured Dehalococcoidia bacterium
ACGAAGCGCCTCATCCGGCATTCAAAACCCCCTATGAAGCGGTTCTGGTGGAACTCGATGAAGGCCCCCGCATCGTGAGCAATGTGGTTGGGATCAATTCGGACGAACTTGAAATCGGTATGCCCGTAGAAGTGATGTTTGAGGATGTGGCTGAAGATTTAACCTTGCCCAAATTCAAGAAGGCGAGTTAGTAAAGAAGTGCCCGCACGCCACGGAGCATCCAGGGACCGAGGCGTGCCGAGGGTCCGGGGGTGTCCCCGATTGGCATGATCAAGACCAATTATCCCAGGGCGATCTGCCTGTTTTGAAGGGGCGAATTTTCGCCCCTTCAAAACAGATGATACGAGGAGGATGGATGTTACAAGAATATGTTGATCGGAAGTACCGAACAGACAACAAGCCTGCTGTCGAAGCCAACCTCATAAAAGACAAGGTGGCTATTGTTGGTATCGGGCAGACCAAATACACCAGGGATTCCGGGCGCGATGAACTTGATCTGGCTTGCGAGGCTATCAAAAATGCTGTTGATGACGCCGGACTGAAAATATCAGATATCGATGGGTTCGATACCTTCATACTTGACCGGCTCGCTCTGCCGATGCTGGTTAATTCTCTGGGAATCTCCAATATAAGGTTCAGCGGTGAAGTGAGCGGTGGCGGCGGAGCCGGCTGTGCTGTGGCCATGCACGCGGCGGCTGCGGTGGCTACCGGCCAGGCTAATTACGTCTGTTGTTACCGTTCCCTCAACGAAGCTTCCGGGCATCGATACGGCCGGGGCGATGATTTTATCGAATACATGCCGGTAGCTTTAACTCCAAATTACGCATACAGCTGGCCGCTTGGTTTCGTGACGCCGCTGGGATGGGCCGGTGTATGGGGCAAGCGATGGATGTATGAATTTGACATCACCCGCGAACAGATCGGCTGGTGGCCTGTTGTGCTGCGGGAATATGCCCAGAACAATCCCGATTCGATGTTTTACGGCCGTCCGATGACACACCAGGATTACATGGAATCACCGATGATCGTCGACCCGCTGAAATTGCATGATTGCTGCCTTAATACCGATGGCGCGGCTGCTTATATTATCACCACTGTAGAGCGGGCCAGGGATCTCAAACAAAAACCGGCCATTATCGCCGCTGCTTCAGAAAGCTGTCCTGTCGAACAGGAGATACAGACCGTCTACCAGCGCCCGATCATCTCGGGCCTCGTGGAAACATGGTACGCGGGCCAGGAACTTTACCGGGTCGCCGAGTGTGGACCGGACGATATCGATGTGGCTCAACTCTATGATCCGTATTCCATCGGCGGCATAATTCAGCTTGAAGAGCTTGGTTTCTGCGAGAGAGGTGAGGGGGGTAAGTTCATCGAAGGCGGCGACAATATCCGCATCGACGGCAAGATCCCGTGTAATACCTCTGGCGGGCTGCTTTCGGAAGCGTACCTGCATGGATATAACCTGGTCATCGAGGGAGTTCGCCAGATTCGCGGCACCTCTTATAATCAGGTAAAAGATGTGGAACTGTCGTTGGTCACCGGAGGTCCGGGCGTTCAGTCGAGCGGTATCATTCTGAGGAGGTAAGAAATGGCTGAATTAATTCAGGGCATTCCTATCATGCGCCCCTATATGGACCAGGATAATCAAGGGTACTGGGATGCTATTAAGAACCATAAACTGGTATTGCAGCATTGCAGTAAGTGCGACAGGTTCATTCACCCGCCGCGCCCGATGTGCCCTTCGTGCCGTTCACAGGATACGCTGGAGTGGAAGGAATCAAGCGGCAAGGGAATCATCTATTCATTCATCATGTTTACATCACCCAAAATGGCCTATCCCGCTTTTGAACTTCCGTATGCCGTTGTGCTGGTAGAAATGGAAGAAGGTCCAAGAATCAGTGCCAACACCCATGAAATAGAACCGGATGAGTTGCAAATCGGATTACCGGTGGAAGCGACGTTTGCAGATCTGCCGGATGGGCAGACGGTCCTCTGGTTCAAGAAGAGGGAGGCATAACATGGCAATTGAGAGTATCAAAGATAGAGCGGCCATCGTCGGCATCGGCGTGGTAGACTTTTCCACCGATATCGGCAGGACTGAATGGTATACGGCCTGCCAGGCTATCAAACTTGCTGCCGAAGATGCCGGGGTGGATATCGATGATATCGACGGGATGGTCAAAAGCGTCGATGACGGACCTGATCCGACATATACAGGGAAAGGCCTCGGAATCGATAATCTGCTATATCACAGTGAAAACCACTGGGGCACCAGCGCCATGATGAACGCGGTTCACGCCGTGGCCGGGGGATTATGCAATTACTGCGTTTACTACCAGACTGCCCATCGAGTTTCGGGACCGGAGAAGTGCATTTCCGATTTTCTGGTCGCCAGAGAGTTCCGCGAGGATTCGCTGGACATGGTTCGTTATGATTTCTTCTCGCCCTTCGGATTGATCGGCGAGCCCGGTTATGTGGCCATGATGTATCGGCGGTATATGCACGAAACCGGCATCAAACCTCAACAGCTTGGCAGTGTACCGGTGGTGGCCAGCGAAAATGCATCTAAAAACCCGAACGCCATATTTTTCGATAAACCTATTACTATCGATGACTACCTGCAATCCAAACTGATCGCCGATCCGATCCGTGAGCTGGATTGTGCGCCCAAGGTGGATGGTTCCATAGCCATCGTTATTACAACTCCTGAAAAAGCCAGGGCCCTGAAACAGAAACCCGCCATCATCACTTCTGTTGCATCCGGAATGGCCCTCGAGGGACAACTTTATACGAGTTACACCCGCGATGTAATCACCGATTTGCCGGAGATGGAGAATATGGCGAAAGAGCTTTACCGCATCGCCGGAATCGGGCCTGAAGATATTAAAGCAGCCATGCTGGATGATACCTTTGCACCTTATGTCCCGATGCAACTGGAAGCTCTTGGTTTCTGCTCCCAAGGTGAAGGGGCTGCTTTTATCGAGGGTGGCGATAGTATCCGTGTTGGTGGCCAATTGCCGATCAATCCTGATGGAGGCTCAATCGGGCAGGGAAGATTTGTTACTACCCGCATCGTTGAGGGAGTTCGCCAGATTCGCGGCACTTCGACTAATCAGGTGGCAAATGCCGATACGGTACTGGTGGCCAGCGGAGCCGGCGGACCTGCCGATGGTATGATTCTAAGAAAAGAATAGCAAGAGGTGCAGGAAACCTCCTGCCGGGGGTTCGGGGATGTCTCCCGATTTCCCCTTCCCCCCAGGAATTGGGGAACGCAAGAGGGTTGATTAAATAGATTCCCGCCTTCGCGGGAATGACAAAAACGATTAAGGGGGTAAACAATGAGTGTTGAATATAATACAGATCAGCGAATACCTCATCCCGCATTGTGGGGAGTTTTGTATAAAGGCAGCACACCATTCTGGGAAGGTGTCAAAGAGAAGAAGATCATGCTTCAGAAATGCAAATCATGCGGGTATTGGCTGAATCCTCCAAGACCCATGTGTCCTAAATGCCAGTCGCAGGAAAGCGAATGGGTCGCTGCTAAGGGGACCGGGAAGATTTATAGCTGGGTCACTTTCAACGAAGCGCCTCATCCGGCATTCAAAACCCCCTATGAAGCGGTTCTGGTGGAACTGGATGAAGGCCCCCGCATCGTGAGCAATGTGGTCGGGATCAATTCGGACGAACTTGAAATTGGTATGCCGGTGGAGGTGACCTTCGACGATGTTGCCGAAGACCTGACTCTCCCCAAATTCAAAAAGGCAGGTGTATAATGGACTTTTCACTCAGTGAAGAACAGCAATTACTCAAAAACTCGGCGCGGGATTTCCTCACGACGGAATGCCCCAAAGCAGTGGTAAAGGAACTCGAGGCCAGCGATACGGGCCATTCCGAGGAACTCTGGAAAAAGATGGCCGAACTGGGCTGGATGGGCCTGGCCATACCGGAGGAATACGACGGAGCTGGCATGACCCTGCTGGATTTGGCCGTGCTTTTTGAGGAAATCGGGCGGGTTGCCTTGCCCGGTCCCATGTTCAGTACCCTTATGCTGGGGGCATACCCCATCGCCGAACACGGAACCGAGGAGCAGAAAAAATCAATCTTGCCCAAAGTGGCAATGGGTGAGGCTATCCTGACTATGGCCATCTCCGAGCCGGAAGTCGATTCCGATCCCAAGTTCATTGCCGCTAAAGCAACCGCCGATGGCGATAATTACAAACTCAGCGGGACCAAGCTATTTGTGCCATATGCTTCGGTGGCCGATTACATTCTGGTTGCTGCCAGAACAGACGGGAAACCGGGTGATGAAAAAGGAATCACGGTATTCATCGTCGATGCCGGTGCGCCGGGTATTTCCCTAACTCCCTTGCAGACTATCGCTGAAGATAAGCAGTTTGAAGTGGCGCTGGATGGGGTTTCCGTTTCATCCGGTGATGTTTTGGGAGCGGTGAACGAAGGACTGCCAATAATTCAATTCGCGTTACTCAAGGCTACCGCCATACAGTGTGCTGAAATGATAGGCGGAGCACAGTTTGAAATGGAGATCACCGCCGAATATGCCCGAACGAGAATACAGTTTGATCGCCCCATCGGCACTTTCCAGGCTGTGCAGCACCGCATGGCTGACATGTTCATCGATGCTACCGGCGCTCGCTGGACCACCTATCGGGCTATCTGGCGTTTAAGCGAAGGGCTTCCCGCAGAGAAGGAAGTAGCTGTTGCTAAAGCCTTTGCCAATTTTGCTACTCAGAGGATTTCATTTGGAGCCCAGGGAATACATGCCGGTGTTGGTGTTGATATGGAACACGATCTTCCGTATTATTTCCGCCATCAGAAAGCTTTTGATATTCAGAATGGCGTTACAGGTGCGCAACTGAAGGCGCTGGAAGCGGCGATCGGTTTGTAGGTAGTATTCAGGAATCAGGATTTGTGAAAGGGGCGCGATTATTCGCGCCCCTTTTTTTGTGCGTATGTCATTCCGCTTAAATTCGGTCATATTTTTGATGTTCCGAGGCTGGGAATATGTGCTCAAAAATTGATTGACATTCCCTTTGGGTTCGGATAGAGTAAGTCAAACATCGAAATAAAGGGGGGCAAATCATGGCGGATCGAGATCAGATAATCGCTGGCGAGGTGGAATTCCTCAAAGGAATACAAACGTTAGATGATATTAAAAAAAATCTGGATGCGTACGTTGCCAGTATCAAAACCACAGTGACGTCGGCCGTGGAAGATGCCCGGGCGTTTGCTGATGCGGCGGGGTCAATGTCGGAAGATGAGAAGCGGGAGCAAATCGCCAGATTCGTGGATGATGATTACCTGATGCCCCCGATTTTCACCGCGGAGATGCAGCGTATCGATGATATAGCGGGCGCGATCGATTATATGGAAACGATTGAGCTGGATTTCGATGCCATGTTTGATCCCCTGGCCGAGGAGTTCACGAGCATCTTGAATCCGTTCGTTCAGGAATTGATGGATGATGCAATTGGGGCCATGTTTGGTGAGGTTGGCGATATGGTGGGGGAAATGTTCGAAGATAAGAGCGAATAGTGGAATGAACCGGTTGGTGTTTTAACCTAGTTTTTTCGTAGACGGCAATCGCGAATTCCTAACTCACGATATGCTATGATATGGTTAGCGCTCGCTTGAGGAGGAATCGTAGATGAAAACGGCCGTATTGATTTGCATTCTGCTGACAACCGTCGCAATTACAATGGTGGGGTGTAACTGTAGCGACGAAACGGAATTTCAAATCACCCGCATCAGTTCTCCTCAGATCGTAACCTGTGATGGCCCGATGAAGGATGTCTCTGTTTACTGGGAAGGAGATTGCTCTTTTCCGGTGACGGTTTCCTGGGAAATCGGGCCGGATGGGTGCCCGCAGGGAGGCTGCGCCGAGCCGGAATACCTGTTTGAAAAAGAAGCCAATCCGCTTGTCATGGAAAAGGCGGCCTACTGTCACGATTATTATGAGGATTGCTCCTTCGGGTATGACATCGTCATAACTGATTCGCAGGGCAATGAAACACCTCCGATGCGAATGGGATTTAACTGTGATGTGCAGGAGCGCGAAGATCCCGAGATTATGCCTACGGAAGCTCCGGCTCCCACCGAGCCCCCTGCGGAACCTATCGAAGCGGGT
>CAZJQZ010000143.1:0-6140 GCA_964548045.1 uncultured Dehalococcoidia bacterium
CGATCACCTTGGGACTTTTATCCCTACCTACCAGAGTCGGTTTGCGGTACGGGCGTTTCTAATTCACTGGCAACGAGGCTTTTCTTGACGGCATGGGTTCAGCCAAATCGCATTGGGTCTCCCCTCAACTTTCCCTCACCTTCAGCTAAATATCTGGAGTGGATTTACCTGCCCCAGCCTCACCTATAGTGAGGGACACACCATGTCCATTAGGTATGCTTAGCCTACCCTTCCGTGTCCCCCCTTTACCTCCACAAGAGTGGTACGGGAATAATAACCCGTTGTCCATCGCCTACGCCTTTCGGCCTCGGCTTAGGCCCGACTAACCCTACGCGGACTGACCTTCCGTAGGAAACCTTAGGCTTTCGGTGGATGTGGTTCTCACACATCTTACGCTACTCATGCCGACATTCTCACTTCCCTCCGCTCCACCCAAGCTCACGCTTGAGCTTCAGCGCTGAAGGGAACGCTCCCCTACCGCTCGGATAAATCCGAGTTCATAGCTTCGGTGGCAGACTTGAGCCCCGTTACATCTTCGGTGCGGGGTCACTCGACCAGTGAGCTATTACGCACTCTTTAAAGGATGGCTGCTTCTAAGCCAACCTCCTGGCTGTATATGCAACCCTACTTCCTTTCCCACTTAGTCTGCACTTAGGGACCTTAGCTGATGATCTGGGCTGTTTCCCTTTCGACAATGGAGCTTATCCCCCACTGCCTCACTCCCGAGCTAAATCCTTCGCCATTCGCAGTTTGGTTGAGTTTGGTAAGTTTTTCACCCCCTAGCCCATCCAGAGCTCTACCTGCGAAGGTCATCACTCGAGGCTGCACCTCAATGCATTTCGGGGAGAACCAGCTAGCTCCGGGTTCGTTTGGCATTTCACCTCTACACACAGCTCATCCCACAATTTTGCCACATTGTTGGGTTCGAGCCTCCATTTCGATGTTATCAAAACTTCACTCTGGCCATGCGTAGCTCACCCGGCTTCGGGTCTAATCCATGCAACTATGGTCGCCCTATTCGGACTCGCTTTCGCTGCGGCTCCATCACTTAATGACTTAACCTTGCTACATAGATTAACTCGCCGGCTCATTCTTCGATAGGCACGCCATCACCGGACGAATCCGGCTCTGACCGTTTGTAGGCACGCAGTTTCAGGTCTATTTCACTCCCCTTACGGGGTTCTTTTCACCTTTCCCTCACGGTACTTGTTCACTATCGGTCGCCAAGAGTATTTAGCCTTGGAGAGTGGTCTCCCCAGCTTCCCACAAGATTTCTCGTGTCCCGTGGTACTCAGGTACCTCCTGCGCCGCTATTCGGTTTCGCGTACGGGGCTCTCACCCTCTATGGCCAAGCATTCCAGCTTGTTCCACTACCTAATCACGGATCGCGTGATGGAGGCCCTACAACCCCGGATGGTCGTAACCATCCGGTTTGGGCTCCTCCCCTTTCGCTCGCCGCTACTCAGGGAATAATCTCTTTTCCTCGGGGTACTAAGATGTTTCAGTTCCCCCGGTTCCCTCTACCTGACCTATGTGTTCAGTCAGGAGTATCCAGGTTTTACCTGGATGGGTTGCCCCATTCGGGAATCCTCGGTTCGGCTTACTTGACAGCTAGCCGAGGCTTATCGCAGTCTGGCCACGCCCTTCATCGGCTCTTGGCACCAAGGCATCCTCTACGTGCCCTTAGTAGCTTTCGACAGGAATCAAACAGATACTCTATTCACTTGTTAAGGTGCTTTTTCAGGAGTTGTCGTCTTACACAAAAAAATAGCGGCCTGGTGTGCCCAAACCACTACTTCGGTTTCTCACCACGCCAATGAGTTACTCACTCAGCCTGCGTTTTGTTTAACTTTCGTTTTGATCAACTCCCAATTGTGATTTCCCAACAGAAAGGATGTTATCACACCGATATTTCGTTGTCAAGGTGATTTTCATACAAATCGCTACAGATATCATTGCCAACTAATAATGGGGAAGGCGGGACTCGAACCCGCACGGGTTGCCCCACATGATCCTAAATCATGCTCGTCTGCCAATTCCGACACTCCCCCGCATAAGTACCACATCATTTTATCATACATGCAATTCCGAAAACACTAACTTTCCAGTATAGAAACGATCCATTTACATCCATGATTCCTTCAGCTAAGATTGAGCCAGACCTCAAAAGGAGATTCGCCATGATTTGTGATTTCGAAGGAACGCTGAATCACATTTACGAAGAGATCAGAAAACATGTTGATGTGGCCGTTGTGGGATTAAGCGGCGGGGCGGATTCCTCCCTGACCGCTATCCTTTCCATGAAGGCTCTCGGTAAAGAGAACGTATACGGCATCAGCATGCCCTATGACGAAATAGATACGCAGACTTTCAATGCCATTTCAGCTAAACTTGCCCGGAGGATCGGGATCAAACATCTGGTTCGGCCAATCGACAAGATCACAGATGCCATCAACGAGCAAATCTCAATTGAAGTTGAACCCTCAGATACGAATAAAGGCAATTCGCGAAGCCGGGCCCGAATGTGTATCCTTTATGGAATCGCTCATAATCTTGCAACCCAAATGCCCGGTAAACGCGTCAGGGTTATGGGAACCGGCAATATCTCCGAAGATTTCATCGGATACGATACCAAAGGTGGCGATGCGTTGGCCGATATCTTCCCCATCGGCGATCTTTTCAAATCCGAAGTCTACCAACTTCTCGATTATTTCAGGGACGAAGGCACAATAGACGAAGAGCATATCAACCGCATCCCCTCGGCTGGTCTGGTAAAGAACCAGACTGATGAAGACGACCTGGGATATTCCTATGACGAGATGGAAGCAAGCGTAAGGTTCTGCCTTGCCAATTACGAAAACATGCCATCTCAAAATATCGATACGATTACTACCTTCGTGTGGCAGCGCCATCTGGCCCACAAACACAAGCACGAAACCCCACCAATAATCAAACTGCGAAATCTGTGCGATTGAAATCAAGCCATGTTCCAGAACAGACTAACCGAACTTCTGAAAATCCAGTACCCGATCATTCAAGGCGGCATGCAATGGATTTCTAAAGCCGAACTGGCTGGCGCAGTTTCCAACGCCGGAGGGCTGGGAATCCTCAGTGCGCTAACGTTCCCTTCTCCTGAGGAACTGGCGGCGGAGATTAGAAAAACGAAGGGAATCACCGATAAACCGTTCGGGGTGAACCTGACCCTCCTGCCAACAATGCGCCCTGCCAATATCGATGGTTATATCGATGCAATCATCGACGAAGGTATCAAAATCGTGGAGACAGCGGGGAGAAGTCCCGAACCATATATGGAGAAACTGAAATCGGCGGATATCAAAGTGATCCACAAATGCGTCGCCGTGCGTTTTGCCAAAACCGCCGAACGGATCGGCTGCGATATCATCAGCATCGATGGATTTGAATGCGCCGGGCACCCCGGTGAAGAAGATATCACTTCTCTGATTCTTATCCCCAGAACAGTCGACGAAGTCCAAATCCCGGTGGTGGCTTCCGGTGGATTCGGTGATGCGCGAGGACTTGTTGCCGCACTCTCGTTAGGTGCGGAAGGAGTGAACATGGGCACACGATTCGTCGCCACGCAGGAAGCGCCGGTTCATCCAAATGTTAAAAACTGGTTTGTACAATCATCCGAACACGATACGATGCTGGTGCAAAGGTCGCTCCGCAATTCACACCGTGTGCTGAAAAATGCCGTTTCCAAGCAGGTTGCGGAGATGGAAAACCAGGGCGCCACACTGGAAGAACTGGTCCCGCTTATCACCGGACAGCGAGGGGAAAAACTGCTGGAAACGGGCGAACTGGACGAAGGGCTACAGGCCTGCGGCCAGGTCGCAGGCTTGATTTGCGATATTCCCACAGTCAGCGAACTCATCGAAAAACTAATCAGTGAGGCAGCAGAAATTATCAGGAACTTGGGGAAAATCAGTGGCTGACCACCAAACAAAACTCAAAATAAAGAAACTGCACCCCGCGGCTCAATTACCTCAAAAAGGCTCCGAACATGCCAGCGGATTCGACCTGTTTGCCTGCATCGAATACAACGGGTCCGTACTTTTGGGGAAGCACCCGAAACGCATCGGCACCGGCATCGCCATTGAAATTCCTCCGGGATACGATGTCCAGATACGTCCCCGATCAGGACTTTCTTTGAAAGGAATAGAGGTGGCCTTCGGGACCATCGACAGCGACTACCGTGGCGAGATCATGGTAACCATGTATTATCTGTTCGGAGAAGACCACTCGTTTGAAATAAGGCACGGCGATCGGATCGCTCAACTGGTAATTGGAAAGCTCGCAGATGTCTCCATTGAAGCGGTAGAAGAACTTTCCAAATCAGAGCGCGGAAGTGGCGGTCACGGTTCAACCGGAATGAGATGAAATGTAAGGGGCTGAGCCCATCCTGCCCCGGGCACAAAATTTGGTACCCCTACTGAATCAAAACGTTTAGTTTCACATTCAACAGTGTGGTTGTGCTGTCCGCCGCAATACCGTAGGTACCGGGGTCTAACGGATCAGGACAAAGGGAATAAGCTCTGGTGCCGACAGCGGTGCTGAAGACTGAAATCGAGAATATTCACCTCATTGGTATGTCTCAGCTTTACTAACAAGAAGCTTAACTGTAGGTTTGAAAATAACCTTCCCGCTGCCAGTAACAACCACTGATTTTTCAGCATCAAAATCCAAGGTAAGCGCGGTTGTTTTACCTTCTTCGATTTCAAATGATCCCACCAATTTGAGTTTGCCGCTGGGAAGATTCGCATCACGAACCTCACCATCAACGCTCACCTTCACCTCTTCAATATTCAGCCGTATCTGAGTATAATGACCAGCCTCAAGTGTACTGCTGCCCAGAACCTCTTCTACGCCCCTGAGCGCGAGCAATTCAAAGCTCCGACTGCCTTCAACCACCGTTTCCCACCCAACAGCAGTTCCGCTTCCACTACGATGGACTTCAATATCGGCAATCGTCATATTGACAGCCGAAATATCGTGAGCAGGCGCGTCCGTAACCCGTATCTCTAACACGCCTGCCTTTGCTACTACCGAAGGCTGAGTCGGGCTTGGGATGAGACCATTCTCGCCATTAGGATTGAGAATAAGCGCCAGCGCAAAAGCTATAAGCACAACAATCGCAGCAGTAGTAACCGGCACCCAGAGTTTCGGGCGACCAAAGAGTCTCTGCAGAATCGTCCCCGATTCGTTACGCTTTTCACCTCGATCATAGATTGCCTGGCGAAGTCTCGCCATCCCTTTCGATTTCGATTTCTCTCTCGGCACAACTTCACTTTGAACACGAAATTCGCCCACGGTCTTAAGCAGTGGCTCAAGTTCGTCCGCAAACTCAGGGTAGAAACTGAGGCACGTTTCAAGGCTCTCGCCGCTGTTCAAACGGTCGAGGCACTCATCAAACGCCTGATCAAAATCGATGCTCATCTTCTTCAACTCACCTTCATTTCTTTCCGGAGGATTTTCACCGCTGCACTCTGCATTTCCCTGATCGCTCCCGGTTTCCTGCCGAGAATTTTGCCGCACTCGACTGAACTGAGTCCCGAGTAAAAACGCAAAGCGATCACTTCACGATGGGAAGGCGAAAGATGCTTCAACGCTTCACTCAACCTCGCAATCTGCATATCGATCTCCGTCGCTTCCTCCGGGTTAGCCGAACCAACGATCAACGTTTCATCGATATCTACGATTTGCCTTTTGCTCGCCCTGCGGATGTGATCTGTGACCAGATTATGGGCAATCCTGAAAATCCAGGCTTCCATCGGCAGCCCGCGTTCTTCATAGGAATCCAGCGATTTTAGCGCTCTCATAAAAGTTTCAGAGGCCAGGTCTTCCGCATCCGAACGGTTCCCGACTCGAACAAAGACATACTGTACTACTTTCCCGTAACGTTCTTCGTACAGGCTTACCAGCGCCTCCTCCTTCTGTTTTCTCTGAGATTCTTCTTCGGCCACTATGCTCCTCATTCAGAATCGCCCGACTGATTCCTCAGTATATCACCCGAGCATAGCAGAGGAAACCATCTTCAAAAGTTATGAGGTATCTATTTCTAAAACGAAGTTTAGGATTTTTCGTCAGGTCACCAGAACAAAATTTGAAGACCTGACATTTTT
>CAZJQZ010000144.1:0-6120 GCA_964548045.1 uncultured Dehalococcoidia bacterium
ACGTAGCCGGAATCCAGGCAATGATGGCAGCGATCTATGGCGGACGAACCATTGCCATGATGCGCCAGTTTGAGACCAATGCGTGGATGGATACTGTAGAACGGGAAAAGGCCAATCGAGCCATGCTGGTTCCCACGATGCTTAAATGGGTTGTTGAACATCCGGATTTCGATAAGAAAGATCTTTCCAGCCTCAAGGTAATCACTTACGGTGCTGCTTCGATGCCGTTTGAAGTAATCAAAAAAGCCATCGAGGTTTTCCCCGGGGTAATGTTCATCAATGCTTTCGGGCAGACTGAAACAGCTTCCACTATAACCATGCTGGGCCCTGAAGATCACATGATTCCCGCTGATGCCACCGAAGAGCTCAAGGAGAAAAAGTTGAATCGGCTGGCTAACTCCATTGGCAAAGCCATGCCTGATGTGGAAATTGCGATATGGGATGAGGATGGCAAAGTGTTGCCGCAGGGAGAAGTCGGTGAAATCATGGCCAAGAGCCAGCGCGTGATGAGCGGTTACTGGAATGATGAGGAAAAAACCTCCCAGACCATCACGGCTGATGGATGGTTGCACACTGGAGATAAGGGTTACATCGACGAAGACGGATATATTTTCCTTGCCGGACGCGGTGATGACATGATCATCAGAGGCGGAGAAAACATTTCGCCGGAAGAAATTGAAAACATTCTCTATGAGTATCCCAAAGTAGCCGATGCCTCCCTGATCGGGGTTCCCGATCCTGAATGGGGGCAAAACCCTCGGGCGTGCGTTGTCGTTAAAGCAGGCGAAACGTGCACCGAGAAGGAAATCCTTGATTTCTGCAAGGAAAAGCTCCCCGGTTTCAAGCGCCCGACGAGCGTTGTCTTCATCGACGAACTTCCCCGCACTTCTACAGGGAAGGTACAGAGGAAGGTTCTGCGCGAACAACACGGGCAGCCATAAGCGCAGAATGTGTTATTAGGTTGAATTGAAAAGAGACGCCCCGCTGTGGGGCGTCTCTGCGTTTCTATAAACCCAAAAAGAACCAGCACTCTAAATGGCAGGACTTCCATCATTGTGACGGGTCATCTTTTCGTTGCACTCAGGAAAAACTACAGTCCAATTTTCCCGGCCACCGCGCGCATACCCATAATGGTATCAGTAACGATATCGCGCAACTCCACTCCCAACATCTCGGTTCCTTTCTCAATCACGGAACGGTTAACTCCGGCGGCGAATGACTTGTCCTTCCACTTTTTCATCACCGATTTCGCTTCCAGATCCATCACGCTTTTCGAGGGGCGAACCAGCGCCGCGGCGGCAATCAGCCCGGTTAGTTCGTCAATCGTGTAAAGGCTCTTTTCCATCAAGCTATGCGGCTCAAAATCGTTGTACATCTCCCAGCCGTGTGAAATCACCGCACGGATATACTCATCAGGCCAGTCTCGTTCCTCCAGTATTTCCCGAGTTTTTGAACAGTGCTGGTCGGGGAAACGTTCATAGTCGAGATCATGCACCAGCCCGACTATTCCCCACTTTTCCTCATCTTCGCCGGCTTTTCGAGCCAGGTAGCGCATGGCCCCTTCAACGGAATAGGCATGCTTCAGCAGGCTCTCGCTGGAGTTGAATTCCTTGAGCAGGGCAAGCGCTTCGTCATAACTCGGAATATGTTTCGTCATCGTGACCCCCTGTCAGCATTTCATCTGTTTCCGGCTCCGGCATCCGCAGATTCCAGATGCTTGCTGCTGCTATAATTACTGCCCAGGCCCCGAGGAAGAAGGCAAACCGGTAATCTCCGAGGCTATCAAAGATGTACCCACCCAGATAAGCCCCGAGAGCACCGCCAGCGACCCATCCTGCTACAACGATCATGATTCGTATTCTTGCATCCGGGCCAGCCCACAATTCGGGAGTAATCGAAAGTGCGCAAAAAGAAATTCCGCCCCAGACCGGGGCAAACATCACGGCAAATAAACAGAGCCGCCATAATTCATCGGCTTCAACGATCCAGAACATGGATATGGCTCCCACCAGAGCAAAGATGATGCCGAGAGTTTTTCTGTCATTCATGTCAGGGATGCTGCTGGCAATCAGTGCAGATACAATCGTCAGTCCGCCCAGAATGCTAAACAGGAATGAAGCCTTGCAGAGTGAAATTCCCTGATCAATGGAATTGGGGATGAGGTGAGCCATAATCATATGGAGTGAGAAGGATGAAAACAACCAGAGCAGAAAAACCATCCAGAAATTACGTGACGAAATATTTGTAGATTGTGGGCTGCTATCCACGCCAGATTCTTCTCTGGGAGGATTCTTCAGAAACAGCGCCAGAGGAATGGCGATCACCCATACTATGATTCCGAAGACCAAACAGGTGTCATTCCAATCATAAGATGAAACGAGCCACCCGCAAACAGGGGCCGCTATGATAATTCCCAGACCCGCTCCGGTAATTACGAGGAGCGTGGTTTGCTTCCTGCTGAACCATCGGGCAATGGTTAAGATTGCAACGGAAAAGATACCCCCGATTCCAAGTGCCAGCATTAAACTATAGGTAAGATATATCTGCCATGACGATCCTGCTATCGACGTGAGAAACAGGCCCAGTCCGGCAACTATTCCTGCCAGCAGTGCTACCGGTCCGGGGCTATATCTATTCGAAAAATGCAAAGCAACCGGAACAACGGCGACCGCTACAAGCAGAAAGATTGAAAAAATGCCTACTGTGTCAGCCCGGTTCCATCCGAATTCATCCTGTAATGATGTGAAAAGCGTGCCGAACGAATAGCCTGTGCCGACGGAAAGAGCTAAGAGTGCGATACAACAACCGGCAATTATCCGGCTATACAAATGGAAATCGGCCGAGAGCGGACTTCCATTATTACCACTGGAGTTAGAAAACATCATGCTGATTATAACACTTAGTGCAAACGTGGGAAAATAGATAGTCAGAATGTCAGTTATTGCTAATCGCACCTTGCGCATGCGTGTACGATTTGATAATATAACGCAATGCTTAGTCCCTTGATTTAAGGAGAGATATTTGTCCGAAGACCTGCTGATTGGCCTGGCGAGCATCATAGTGCTTGGAATAAGTTCCCAGTGGCTGGCTTGGCGATTTCAACTGCCATCGATCTTGCTGATGCTGCTTTTCGGGATAATCGCTGGCCCGCTATTATGCCATTTCTATCCCGACCAATGTCTTAATCCAGACGAGATTTTCGGCGAATTACTCCTGCCAATCGTTTCACTTTCGGTAGCGGTCATACTTTTTGAGGGCGGACTGAGCCTGCGCATATCCGAACTTCGCAGTGTAGGCAGCATCATTCCCCGGTTAATAACCATCGGCACTCTGGTGACCTGGGTAATCGGTTCCGCTGCCGGGTACTATTTTCTTGACCTCAAACTGGATGTTGCCGTGCTGCTCGGTGCGATACTCGTGGTATCAGGGCCCACGGTGATTCTCCCCATACTCAGGCATGTGCGTCCGGTAAGCCAAATCAGCTCGGTTTTAAAATGGGAAGGGATAGTGATCGATCCGATCGGCGCCATTCTGGCAGTTATAGTTTTTCAGGAAGTTTTGGGCGGTAGCCTGGAAGACGCAACCGGAAATATCGCAATTGGCATCGTGAAAACCATTTTCATCGGTGCTGCGATAGGACTTATTGGCGCTTATTTTCTGCTGATAATGCTGAAACGGTACTGGATTCCCGATTTTCTGCAGAGCGCAATGGTGTTGATGATGGTGATTGCCGTTTACACAATTTCCGATCATTTTCAGGAAGAATCCGGATTACTGGCAGCGACGGTCATGGGAATCGTGTTGGGAAATCAGAAAACCATCTCGGTAAGGCACATCATTGAATTCAAAGAGAATCTGGGCGTTTTGCTGGTTTCGTGCCTATTCATAGTACTGGCAGCGCGGCTTCATCCCAGTGACTGGGATGAACTTGGTTTAGGCACTATAATATTCCTGCTGGTTCTGATATTTGTGGCCCGTCCGCTCGCAGTTGTGTTGTCTACTCTGGGTTCCAGTCTTAATTGGAGAGAGCGGGCTTTTCTCATGTGTGTGGCGCCCCGAGGCATTGTGGCTGCGGCCGTCTCATCGGTTTTTGCACTGCGTCTGGCTGATGCCGGTCATCCCCAGGCTGCTCAGTTGGTGCCATTAACATTCATGGTTATTTTAGTGACTGTGGTTATCTATGGGTTGGGGGCTTTTCCTCTGGCACGACGCCTTCAGGTCTCGCAGCCAAATCCGCAGGGATTCCTGATCATGGGATCTCATCCCTGGGCCAGAAGCATCGCTTCAGTTCTCATGGAGAAGGGGTTCAAGGTGATTATGGTGGATACCGGGCGGGTTGGGCTGATAGCTGCCCGCAATGCTGGATTGGATACCTTCCAGGCCAGCATCCTTTCCCGATATGCGCTGGATGAGATTAATCTGGGAGAGATTGGACGATTGCTGGCACTGACACCCAACAATGGGGCAAATTCGCTCGCAGCCCTGCATTTCGCGCCGTATCTGGGCAGGGCAAATGTTTATCAACTCTCCCCCGGAGGTGAAGAAAGCGGACGAAAGGAGGAAGTATCTTATCACCTGCGGGGACGGATTCTGTTTGGTTCTGATATAACATTTCAATATATGATTGAGCGGTTCCGGCTGGGCGCGATTGTAAAAGCCACAAACATTACTGAGAAGTTCGATTTCAAAGCATTTAAGGATTACTACGGCCCGAGCGTTCTCCCTCTGTTTTTAATCAACCCGACAGGCGACGTGATTGTATTTACAACTGATGCTACTACCAAACCTGAACCAGGGCAAACGCTGATTAGTCTGGTCGATCCGGTTGAGGAAAATAACCTGTCTGCTACTAACGGTTAGGGCTAAACAGAGACTGAACGGGATTTATCCAGTTCGGAATACCGAACTTCTTCGGGGATCAAATCGCCTACTGTGGCTGTGGCAACGTTCATCACGGAATCAGCTCCTCCGTAGTAAACAACAAGTTCGTCTTCAGAGTCGAGTAAATTTTTATCGTTTTCCATCGGTACTGCCCCGCAGGTAAAAACTACATTCGGTACCCATGAGCTATCATCACCACCCATCTCATAGCGGGTCATAGGTTCCAAGATAAAATTGGGCGAGCGATAAATCAGCTTTGCCGGATTATCGAGATCAAGCAGCATTACTCCCAGACGATAGACTTTGCTATGATCGACACCGTGCGTGATGAGCAACCAGCCATACCGTGTTTTTATCGGTTGTGCGCCAGCACCAATTTTCAGCGAATCCCATCCCTCGCCCTTCGTTGGTCTGGCCAGCACCAGGTGGCAATTGGCTGGCCAGGGGCAGCGCAGGTCGGAAGAGAACGTCAGCCAGATATCGGGATCAAGGCGGTGCAACATGGCAACCTTACCGCCGAATTGATCTGGAAATAATGTTGCATCCTTGTCTTTCAGTCCCGGAGAAAACAGCCCGTGTCTGTGCCAGCTTTCCCATCGGCAATTAAGAAACTCTTTAATAGTAATTGAGGCCACAGCAATCTGGGCAGTAAATCCATCGAAAGCAGTGTAGGTCATGTAGATGCGTTCACCGATAACGGTGAGTCTGGGATCTTCACATCCATGTCCTTCCCATTTGACTGCCGGGGCGAAAATAGGCTTATCCATCCTTTCGGTGAAATTGAAGCCGTCCTCACTTACGGCCAGCCCGATGCGTGAAATCTTGTCCTCGCCGAAGGATCGATAAAGCATGTAAACCTTGCGTCCCAGCTTGACGCTGGCAGCGTTCAGTACATACTTGGATTCCCAGTCGTGTTCAGGGATCGGCGTCAGGACAGGATTGCCGTGGAATCTATTCAAAGCTCCGGCCGGGGGATGCTTCGTAGCCGAAGGTTCTGACTTATCTTTCTCCATTTCAGTAGAGGTTGGTGGTCGAGCATGTGTGCAAAGTGTCTCTGTAACCATTTATCCTCCAGCATTTTGAAAAACCGCAATCTCCGGGAATGTGATATAGTTTACAGAATAATTAAATTTTGGGAAAACATGCATTCCCCCAATTTGTGGGGGAAATGGAGATGATTTTTTGAGGGATTATCAGTACTCTTTTCTGCGAGTTTTCCGTATTGTTCATAGCCGGAGG
>CAZJQZ010000145.1:0-5761 GCA_964548045.1 uncultured Dehalococcoidia bacterium
GGATGGGATTGACTCATAATCTGGGTGGTGAGCCGGCAAGAGGGGTTACTTCTCTTGGTATCTTTGGGATAGACTAAATTCTCTTTTTGGTACAGTGGATCAATGTAAAACGATGTTGTTGAAGGGCGGCCAAATGGCCGCCCTTCAAAGAACCAAACTTCTTGCTCCCAAGATTGGGGGTAAGTTGACAAGTGGCGTGGATTGGATATTCTGTTAATTCCAATACAGGCGGAGATTGCAAGGAGGAAATATGGAAAAACAGGTGCAGATAATCGCCAGTGATGCTGGTGGCACCATGACCGACATGATGGTGGTAGACGCCGACGGAAGCTTCACTATCGGCAAGGCTGCTACTACACCGCACGATCAGTCTCTGGGTGTGTGGGAGTCACTGACGGATGCTTTTGAGTACTGGGATATCGATTTCAAGAAGCAAGCGAGTAATATCCTCCCCGGTGTCGAGGCCGTGGTCTACAGCGGTACCTCCATGATGAACGATCTTCTCACAGCGACCGGCAGAAAGGTGGGAGTAATTACACAAAGGGGAGACGAGGACATATTTCTTCACGAACGCAGTTGCCAGACCTGGGCCGGGTTGGCGTATCAGGATATCCTGCATCATGTCACCCACCATCACAATCCGCCACTGGTACCCCGCAGGTTTGTTAAAGGCGTCACCGGGCGAATAGACATGTTTGCCATGGAAGCGATCCCTCTTTATGAGCATGAAGTTATAAAGGCTGTCGAGGAACTGCTGGATGAGGAAGTTGATGCCATTGCTGTCTCCCTCTGGTATTCCTATATGAATTCGATGCATGAGCTCAGGGTAGCCGAGATTGCTGGAGAAGTTATGCAAAAGCGTGGCTGCCAGTTGCCGGTATACCTTTCACATCAACTTTGCCCTATTACGCGGGAGCAGCCCCGGCTCAACACGCTGGTACTGCATGCTTTCGCTGCCGAACCTGGCCGCGAGCAGCTATTCGGGATCGAAAAAAAGCTGCAGGAAAACGGTTACAAGTATCCTCTCCAGATTGTGCTTGCCCACGGTGGAGTGACGGATATCCGGTACCCCCGAATACATGAGGGATGCTTCTCAGGGCCAATCGGCGGACTGCTCGGTGCCAAATATCTGGAAGAGAAACTGGGAATCGGTAACTGGGTATGCTCCGATATGGGAGGAACCAGTTTCGATGTAGGCCTTCTCATGGGCGGCGAGCCTGTCATGATGCGGGAAGTAGTCATCAATCGCCGGATATTCAATATCCCCACCCTGCTTATGGATACCACCGGAGCAGGCACCGGGATGTTTGTCACTATTGAGCCGATAACCAATCGGATTACTATCGGGCCTGGAAGCGCCGGCGCTGACCCCGGTCCTGTCTGCTACGAAATGGGTAACGAGGTACCCACTGTTATGGACTGCTGCCTCATTATGGGGATTCTGAATGAAGACAATTATCTCGGTGGCAAGGTCAAGTTAAACAAGGAAAAGGCATTAAAGGCCATCAAGGAGCAATGTTCCGATGTTCTGGGTGTCGATCCCTATTACTTCTCTGAAGGGGTCTACAAGCTCATCAACAGTACCATGAAAGAGCACATCAGGGCAGTGCTCTATGCTCGGGGCTTCTCCCCGGCAGATTACAACATTTTGAGCTATGGCGGTGCCGGTCCAATGCACGTTGCTGGCTACACCGAAGGCCTGCCGTTTAAAGGAGTTGCCACCCTGCCTTACGCGGCGGCTTTTTCATCGTTCGGGTCTGCCGCGGTGGATATCAGTCACCGTTATCAGAAATCCACTACGGTCATGCTTGAAGAAAACGCTGCCGATGATTACAAACTGATGATGGGGCAGCTTTTAATGAACCCTGGCTGGGAAGAGCTGGAAAAACAGGCCGAGGCCGACTTCAAAGCGGAAGGACTGCCTTGGGATCAGGCGGATGTTCGTCAGATAGCCTACGTGCGCTATGGTAGTCAGATGGATGATATTGAAGTGCCTTCGCCGGTATCACGTATCGATAGCGCAGAGGATATGGATAAAGTTATCGCAGCTTTTGAAGACCTGTATGAAAAGGTATATGCCGGTGTAGCCAAGCATAGGCAGGCAGGATTCCAGATATTCGAACTGGGGCTTACCGCTACTGTTCCTAAAGTGAAACCAAAACTTAACAAGCAGCCGCTGGAAGGGAAAGACCCGCCGCAGGAGGCCATCAAAGGAGATAGAGAAGTCTACTATGACGGCAAGTGGCATAAAGCTGTTATCTACGATATGGACCGGATCAGACCCGGCAATGAAGTAGAGGGAATAGCTGTGGTTGAAGCTCCGGCCACCACCTTTTTCCTTCCGCCGGGAAGAAAGGCCAGGATGGATGAGTGGACACTGCTGTGGCTGACATAGTAGCTCCCTTTTTTGCAAAGGGGATACAGGGAGATTTTAATGACAATTCACCCTCACCTAACCTTTCCCTTTAAAGGAGAGGGGATTTGCAGGAGGTAGATATGACAGAGAGAAAAGGAATTGGCGAGAACGGAAAAACCATCAAGCAGATGCTGGCGGAAAATGAGAATCTGTACCGTGAAACAGGTTGCTATGCCGGCATAACCGAGCCCCATCTGCTTAAGGAAAACCCTATCAAGGGCGAACTTTTTCATTCTCGAATAATGTCATCACTGATAGCCGGCAGGGAGACCACCCGGCAGGTAGCTGCTTCGCCGTTTGTCCGGGAGGTGGCCGAGTTGTGCGTCGGGCTGTATACACCGGAAGGGGATAACATTGCCCAGTCCACCGGCATTCAGGTCCACATCAAGCTGATGGGTGACAATATTCAGTGGATGATAAACAGGAACTATGAAGAGGAAGTAGGAATCAACGATGGCGATTTCTTCCTCTCCAATGAACCGGTAATAGCTAATATGCATGCCGCGGATGTCTATGATATCCTGCCCGTCTTCTGGGAAGAGGAACTGATCGGCTGGGTAGTCACAGTTATCATGGAGATGGATATCGGTGCTGTCAGCCCCGGCATGATGCCCACTGCCAATGTGGAGCGGGGCACGGATGGACTCAAGTGGTGCTGCGAGCGAATAGGCTCCAACGATAGGTTAAACCGGGATTTCGAGCATAAGATCGAAATGTGCCTTGACATGTCGGATATCTTCCTGCTGGATCGCAAGGGCGCTATCGCGGCTAACATCCGGGTACGGGAAGAAGTCAAGCGGATGATCGAAGAGTTCGGAATTGATTATTACAAGAGGGCTACGAGGGAGTTGATCGAGGAGGAGCGGCGCAATCAGCTTGCACGCATCCGGCAGAGAATGGTGCCCGGCAGATTTCGCAGCGTAGTGCCGGCGGAATTCCCCATGGCAGATCAGCCTGTAGCCTGGACACCTGCTAAGAAAGACACTATCAGACTTATACCGATACAGATGGATATCCATCCTTCCGGTCGTCTGGAGATTGATTTTGAAGGCGTTGGCGAATGGGGCTGGCATCCTTTCAATGGAACACCGAATGCAATCTGGGGGGCAGTTTCTGTAGTTACTGTGCAGACCCTGTCAACCGATGGACGCGCCAACCTGGGATCGCTGCTTGCCATGAATGTGAAAAAGCCGGCCGTTGATACCCTGCTGAATCCAAGCCAGATTCAAAAACTGGCTACCTCTACTCCCTGGGCTCCAATGCTGGATATGTTCGGTATGTGGACCCACATGCTGGGGGTCGCCTATTATCTGCGTGGTTTCAGGGAAGAAACTTTCAACTACCGGTCTTCAGCTGGTTGGCAGATGGCCGGATACGACCAGATGGGAAACAAGCGACCGCTGATGGCCGCCGGGACTGGTTTCTTCGGGCCGGGAGCCTGCGGTGTCTGTGATGGCGTCGATTGCGGCGGCTGGCTGGCTACAGCCGAGGTCGATATGGGCAACGCCGAGGTGTGGGAACTGTTCGTACCGCATATGGAGGTCTGCCATGCGTTTGATCCATACTCAGTGGGCTACGGACGTTTCCGTTCCGGTCTGGCAATACCCAGCATTGGGATGATTCACAACAGTCCGCAACTGATTGGATGTGCTGCCTTGGGAACAGCTTCGGACAGGATCATTCCAAACCTTGGTTTGTTCGGCGGATATCCCGGCGGTAGACGTACCATGATTTTGATGCGCTACGACAATCTCCCTGAATTGATGGAAAAACGAGAACCACTGCTATTTGAACTGGGAGATCCCCGGGATCTGGCCGAGCGTTTCCCCGGACAGGTATCAGATCATGGTCTCATACCGGCGCCAGTTGAACTTCGTGAAGGTGATCTATGTGTCTCCGCGAACGCCTCCGGAGGTGGATGCGGTGATCCTATCGAGAGGAATCCTCAGTTTATAGCGGCTGATATGGATAACGGATTAACCACCGAATGGCAGGCCGGCAATATTTATTGTGTTAAGACTGATTACAATGAGGAAACCAAACAGTGGCATGTAGATGAAACTGCCACGGAAGAAATGCGACAGGCCAAAAGTAAGGAGAGATTATCCAGGGGCATGCCGGCTAAGGACTGGTGGCAGAAATCCCGCCAGCGGGTTGTTGACCGAGATATGGATAGCAAGATTGCAGAGATGTACCAGAGCAGCATGAAGATGAGTGATCCTTTCTCTCAGGAGTTCAAGGATTTCTGGGCATTGCCGGATGACTTTACTATGTGAGGTGAATGAGATGTCATACAGCAAAGAAGATTTAAGAGACCTTTATCAGGGAACGCTCCCTTGGAATAAAACCTTCGAAATAATGAGCAAGCCGAAGGACGATGACAGATTCGATAAGTATATCGAAATCCTTCAAGAGCGAGTCTCCTATTCCGAGAAGATACTTATGCCTCTGGGCGAACATCTCAATGTTGTGCAGAAGGGCACTGAGAGGGTTGTGAAATGTGACTGTGGACACGAGTTTGGAGACTGGCGGCAAAACTGGAAACTGGGAGCCCTCATTTTTTCACGGGATGATAACGAAAAGCTTGAAGAGATTTATCCCGGTATCAAGCGTCCCGATCCCGACTTGTGCGAAGTTCGCGAATTCTATTGCCCGGAATGCGGCAGTATGCTCATGGTGGAAGCTGTACCGGTTGGCTATCCGCTGGTATTCGACGCATTGCCTGATATCGATACTTTCTACAGAGAATGGCTGGGCAGGCCGCTTTCTGAAGAAAAAGAATTCAAAGATATGACCTATGATGTCACCAGGCAGTGGGGACGGGATATCGAATAAAGCGTATTGATAGCAGGATTGGTTCCAAAAGAAACATCGTTTTTTGTTTGGGGACATCTCATTTTGGCAATATAGAAGAGGCAATGTCGAGAGGGAATAAAACAATATTAGGTTGCTGAAAAAGAGGTGCCCCGGACTGCAATCGGGTTACCATGAGTAATTCGGAATTGATCCCCATTCGCTCATTGGCCAGTAGCAGAACCATGCGTTGCCAACGATATCCTCTTCCGGCACGATCTCCCAACTGGTCACATTTCGATTATCGCCCACGATATAGTATTGACCTTCGGGCACCATCTGGGATGGAATTGACCGCGAACTATCACGAATGTATGGTTCCTCTAATTTTTCGCCATCGATGTAGACATCTCCACTTTTGATCGCAACCCTTTCACCGGGTAATCCCACAACACGGTGAATCACATGATGGTTGACCCTGTTTGAATAATAAACTACAATATCCCCTCGCTGTGGGTGATCGAACCAGTAGGCTATCTTATTGGTCATAAC
>CAZJQZ010000146.1:0-5757 GCA_964548045.1 uncultured Dehalococcoidia bacterium
TATGATTCTGGAAGATGAGGGCTGCTGTGCCACTTATCTTTATGAATCGGGCCGGACCGATCTGGCGGGCGAATTTTTTCAGAAGAATGTCGAGCGGTTCAAGTCGCTGGGAATTCGAGAGATGGTGGTGCCCTGTAACGGGTGTTTGAAGTGCTTCAAGTATTTCTATCCTGACTTGCTGGGGGAAATGGACTTTAAGGTTCGGCATGTGGTTGAAGTGATCTACGATGCCCTGAAGGAAAACCATGATGTGCTGGGAAAGGTTCAGGAAACGGCCACTTATCAGGATCAGTGCCGTCTGGCCAGAGGCGAAGGGATAACCGAAGGGCCACGCCAGATTCTCGACTGGTGTGGGTTGGAACTGAAAGAAGCGGAACATAACCGTGAGCAGGCCAGTTGCTGTGGTGCCGGGGCCGGCATTCGATCCGTTTACCGGGATTTATCGATGGAGATTGCGGCGAATATGCTTGGCGAAACATCGACGGATCTCATAATAAGCGCCTGCCCGTTCTGTACGTTCAACTTGAATTATACGTCGAAGAAGAAGGAGCTAAACAAAAAAGCGACCTATTTTACAAATCTGGTGCTTCGGGCGCTGGAATGAAGGAGACCAAATGTCGGATAAATCTAAAAAAAGCCCTTTTGTTATCACTTATCAGGCGCTCTCTCGATTGTCGTTGCGTTCTTACCAGATGTTTGGCGAAGAGGCGATTCCGGCAGTTCGGGATGCCTGGTATGGGATGGGGTTGGAACTGGGGGAACGTTTAAAAACAAAACGGGATATTGCTGATTTCAAATCCGCAGCCGAGGCCATTAACGATCTTTCGTTCAAACTTGATGATCTCGGCGGTGAACTGCTGGAACTCTCTGATAATGCTTATCACTTCAGGACGAAGTCCGGTCAGCCCTGCGCGGTGGGACTGGGGGATGCCGGCCGCCCGATTTGCGAAGCTGTTATGAGTGTAAACCAGGCCCAGTTCAAATCGACTTGCGGTGTTGATGTCGATATGAACATAATTAAGTCCCGCGCCACGGGTGCCGATTGCTGTGAGGTTGTTTTCAGTCCCAGATGATTCGGGGGAGAAACGTGAGGAAGAAAACTATAAGTTATTATTCGTTTGAATATTCTTTGTCTCTCTTTAATGTTAGTACGACAATTAAATAGTCGATATTGTAGGAAACAAACAATGTCATTCCCGCGAAAGCGGTAATCCAGAGGGGTTGTAGGGAAATGGATTCCGGCTCGGAGGCCGGAATGACATAGGTTGCCGATTTAATAAATCAGGAGGGTGATGTGGCTCAACCTAACGTGAAAGCAGTATATTTTTCTCCTACCGGCGCAACCAAAACTGTGATCGAAAACATATCCTGTGGATTAGGCCAGAACGATCCTGAAAGAATTAACCTGTCAGATGTGGAGGCGCGAGGCAATTTTTTTAGCAATTTCGAGCCTCTTGTAAATAATACAGATTTCTTTGTCATAGGGTTGCCGGTCTATTTCGGCAAAATCCCCAAATTCCTGATTGAGCAGTTCGGAAAAATAAATGGGAATGGGAAGCTGGCGGTGGCGGTCGTCGTCTATGGCAACAGGGGGTTTGGAATCGCACTTAACCAGTTAGTCTCATTGCTGAACAAAAGCAATTTCAAAGTGATCGGCGCAGGGGCATTTATAGGGGAACACTCTTTGTCATCTCAATTCCCGATAGCCTTGGGCCGCCCTGACGAACATGATATATCCCTGGCAACTAAGTTTGGCGAGCAAATTTATGAGAACCGGGATACCCTCAAGGAAATAAAAAAGAAGGATGTTCCCGGTAAGCGGGATATTCTTCTGCGCATGACGCCTGAAATGCCGCCAAAACCGACCATTGATTTAGCCAAGTGCGACGATTGCGGAATTTGTGTGCAATCATGCCCGATGGGTATAATAGATTCGGAAACAAAACTGTATAAGAGCAAAGCTGCCGAGAAACTTTGTTTAGGGTGTATGAGTTGTGTAAAAAAGTGCCCTCAAGGCGCAAAGTCGGTAGATTTTTCACCCCTCCTTAAATATCTGACAGGCAAATTGTTTCTCAATGTGGCTGTTAACAGCAGGCAAGAACCATTTACGATGCTGAAATGACCAGGGGAGCAAAGTGTGGCAGAACTTTCAATTATAGTAGTGTTCGATAATAAAACGTTGAAACCTGATCTGGTTCCGGATTGGGGATTTGCCTGCGTGATATGGTTTGGAGGAAGGACCATTTTGTTCGATACCGGTGCCAATGGGGAAATCTTGCTGGATAACATGAAAAAGCTGAGCATCGATCCTGTGGATATCGAAGTGGTCGCGCTTTCTCATGCTCATTGGGATCATGCCAATGGGCTGGGTTCATTCCTGGAGAAAAACAGTAACATCACGGTTTACCTGCCGAAGTCCTTTCCAGAGGCGTATAAATCGGAGGCGAGAAGCTTCGGAGCTATAGTAGAGGAAATAGGTCAGGGAGGAGAACTCTTCGAGGGTGTGTTCACTACGGGTGAAATGAAGGGCATAATTGAGGAACAGGCGCTGACGTTCAAGACTTCTGGAGGAATGGTAGTTATAACTGGCTGTGCTCACCCCGGAATAGTGAACATTGTGCGGACGGCAAAGGAGATAACCGGCGAAAGCATCCATCTGGTGTTGGGTGGGTTTCACTTTCCACCCCAATCGGTGGTGGATAGCTTCAGGGAGCTGGGAGTGCAGAAAGCTGCGCCGTGCCATTGCTCCGGCGATGATGCACTTGGCTTTTTCCATCAGGCTTACGGTGATGATTATATTGAGATTGGCGTCGGCAAGGAAATTGTTATTGAATAGGTGAGTTATGTTAAAGGTAAGGAATGATCTGTGTATTGCCTGTGGGCGGTGTGCTATGGCTTGTCCTAAGGGGGCTATTTCACTACCATTCGGGTATGCCCAGATCGAGCAGTCGCGATGCAACGAATGCGGTATGTGTGTGGATGTCTGTTCGCAGGGCGCTATTGTGGAATATGTCCCGGTATCAAAGGGGGAACTCAGCGAGACCGTTTCGGATTTGAAATCGCGCACTGAGGAACTGCTGCAGAGAATCGAGGCGATGAAAGGATAGCTAAGGGCGAGTGAATGGAACTTAACGAAGCGATCAGGGCGAGAAGGAGCATTCGGGGATTCAAGCCCGATCCGGTTCCTGAGGAGTCGATTCAAGCGATACTTGATTTGGCACGTCTTTCGCCCTCTGCCACCAATTGCCAGCCGTGGGAGTTCATTGTTCTTGCCGGTGACTCACTTGAGATGGCGAAACGTGTCAATACCGAGCAGTCAGAAATTGGCGCTCCCATAAAACCGGATTTTAAAGCGCTTCCTCCAAACATGCTGCCTGACTCATACGGAAAAAGGCAGGAAGCTCTGGCGAAGGGTTTGTTCGGTGTCTTGGGGATCGAGCGGGGCGATAAGTTGGAAAGAAAGGAATGGCAACTGAAAGGAAAGCGTTTTTTCGATGCTCCGGCGGCCATCTGGATTTGTACTGATGAGTCGGTATTTAACGAGCAGCATCATATTTCGTTGGTGGATTTGGGCATCGTTACTCAGACAATCGCTCTGGCGGCACTTGAATTCGGATTGGGAACCTGTATCCAGCAGGATACAATTTTCTATCCGGATGCTCTCCGGGAAGCCCTTGATATTCCGGCTTCCAAACATCTCATTGTTTCCATCGCAATCGGATACCCGGATTGGGAATTACCAGCCAACGCATTTCGGAGTCAGCGTGAACCTGTGGAGTCATTGATAACATGGAAAACATGGTAAAATCAATTAGAATGGAATGTGGGCTTATGAATGAGGTTGATAGCATAATTGATGAACCGGAATTGATGTGTAACAGCGAATGTGAGTTGATTGAGGGCTACGACACTGTTGATACCGCCATAAGAAATCTGGTTGAGCGACTGGCAAATGAGGCTGGTGAATGAAGACGTATCTCGACTGCCTGCCGTGTTTTTTCCGGCAGGCGCTGGGAGCGGCGAGAGCAGCAACCGATGATGAACATATCCAGCGAAAAGTGATGGATGCGGTTGCTGAAATGCTGCCCGGATTCCCCCTTGATATCACCCCGCCGGAGATCGCTCAGCATGTTTACCGGGCAGTTTATCGGATCACAGAGAACAACGATCCCTATCGCGAGACGAAAAAACAGTCCAACGAAAGGGTTCTCTTGCTCTATCCGCAACTCAAAGGAATCGTGAGAGATTCAGATGATCCTTTACTGACCGCATGTAAGCTGGCTATTGCCGGTAATTCTATCGATCTTGGCCCGCAGGTGGAGCAGGGTGATCTGGGGGCCATTATTGAATCCACACTGAGTTCGCCGCTGGCTTATGATGATTATCAGAAATTCCGCCTTAACATTGATAGCGCATCGAGCATTCTGTATCTGGCAGATAACGCCGGGGAGATTGTTTTCGATAAACTGCTTATAGAGGAAATCTCTCGGGGACGTGAACTCAAAATAACAGTTGCCGTTCGGGATAAGCCCATCATCAATGATGCTACGATGGAAGATGCCAGAGCAATCGGGCTGGATCAAGTGGCAGCCGTGATCTCGAACGGATCGGACGCGCCTGCTACCATACTTTCTCAGTGTTCTCCTGAAGTGAAAGCTCTTTTTGATTCTGCTGATGTCATCATCGCCAAGGGTCAGGGAAATTATGAATCTCTGAGTGATGAAGAATTCAACATTTTCTTCTTCCTGAGAGCCAAGTGCCCGGTGGTGGCCGTGCCTTTAAATGTGCAGGTTAACGATCCGGTTTTAAAGCATCAGGCGAGTCGATTTCTCCCCAAATCCCGCGATTGATATCTGTAAGGCTCACCCAAACATGAAGCCCCTGTTTTTGGCTTTGCCTTATCAATTGACATGATTGCCTGAGTGGCGTAGAATGAGACTGGATATTCAAATAGTCGAATATTCGAATCTTTTCATATTGCTGGATGGCATGATGAAACCGGATTACGTTTTAGAATCCCATTTGTTGAAGGTAATAGCGCACCCTGTGCGGCTGGAGATTCTGGAGGGGTTATGTGGAAATCAAAGGTGCGTTGCTGAGGTGGAAAGTTTAATTGAGGGGATAACGCAGTCCAACATTTCTCAGCACCTGACGGTACTGCGCCACTGCGGAATCGTGGATTTTCGCCGTGAAGGGAACAAACGCTGTTACTTTTTAACCAACGAAGAGATGATAATCCGATTGCTTGCTGCTTTGCGTGGCGAGCATATCGTGGACAGGGCAGTTGATCAGACCTCCTCTGAGTCAGATTCAGGCGTTTTTGAAAAATCTTCCCCGAGGAATGAATGATGGCTATCATGGAAATAAGCGTTGTGCCTGTTGGTACCGGAAGCCCTTCGGTTAGCCAGCACATCGCTCGAGTTATCCGGGTGTTGGAGGCGGAAAAGAACTTGAGGTATGAGTTGACCGCGATGGGAACGATAATTGAAGGGGACCTGGATGTGCTCTTGAATCTGGTCAAGAGAATGCATGAAAGCGCTTTCAACGAGGAAGTGGAGAGAGTTGTTACCACCATCAAAATCGATGATCGGAGTGACAAACCTTTAAGTATAGATGAGAAGTTAAATTCCCTGATTAATAAATCAGGGCAGTCCGATGAATACTTCGGGGGTAATGCGTGGTGGTAGATGAAATTACAGGGCAGGATTTTAGTGAGAAGGTTTTACAATCCGATCTCCCGGTATTTGCCTGCTTTAC
>CAZJQZ010000147.1:0-5721 GCA_964548045.1 uncultured Dehalococcoidia bacterium
CCCAGCGAGGTTGCCGAGTTATCCCAGAAAGTACAGTTGGCGATTTTTGGGGAGTTACTGCTGTTGTACATCCCTCCACCATACTGTGCCGCATTGGCCGAAAAGACACTGTTGACCGTAGTGGAATTGGCAGAATTATATATGCCTCCACCATCGCTGGTCGCCACATTTTCATTGAAGATACAGTTCGTGACCGTCAACGCGCTACCGGCATACAGGCCTCCACCATCGTTGTTCGCGGTATTAATAGTGAAGGTACAATCGGTTATTCGGGCATTGCCACTGCTGCTATACAATCCGCCGCCGTTATTGGCTTCATTATCAGTCAGTGTGCAATCAGTGTATTCCGATGATCCGTAATTGTATATTCCACCGCCGTTACTGGCAGCATCATTGAGGGTGAAAGTACAATCCGTTACCACTGTTGAGGAGTTATAGTTATAGAACCCGGCCCCATTATTGGCGATGTTATCTTCAAATGTTGAGGTGACCAGCGTGGAGGCGGCATAGTTATACATCCCACCACCCACTCCGGAGGCAGTATTATTAGAGAAGGTGCATCCCTCAATTGCAGCATTACAATTGCTGTTATTGAAAACCCCTCCACCATCGCCTGATGCAAAATTGTTATCAAAAGTACAGCCAGTGATTGTAGAATCGGAGTTGTCATAATTGCATATTCCGGCGCCGTCATCAGAAGCGGTATTAAACTCAATGTAGCAATCGGTGAGGGTGATATCAGAATTTGAATTGTTATAGATACCACCACCATCATCGGATGCTGTGTTCGTGCTAATCGTGCAATCGGTCAGTACAGGATCGGAATCATTGTAGTTGTAAATTCCACCGCCAAAATCAAGCGCAAGATTACTGTAGAAAGTACAATTGGTAATCTGAGGGGACGAATGATCGTTGTACATCCCTCCACCAAGTTGGTCGACGGCCGCCAGACCGTTTGCATTCCCTTTGGTGATGGTAAAACCATCCAGCACAGCCGTGCTATCAAGATAACTGCCGGCTGGATGATAAAACACGTGGTGGCAATCATCGGAATTATCGCCATAAACGCCTATATCGCCACTGAATGTAGTAACGTTGGTTTCCCAGTTTCTTGATGCCCAGCCGGGACTGCCGGAATTCGGGAATCCACCATAGATTTCAACATTGTTGCTCATGTGAAAGGAATTTGCTCTTTCGGTTCCGGGCATATATTCACCGGAAGCGACCCATATTTCGTCACCCGTGGTTGCCGCAAAGAGTGCATCCTGCATATCGATGAAGGCATTCTCCCAGGAGGTGCCGTTGTTGCTGCCACTGGCAATCGCATTCACATAGATGATCTCCGGGATAGCGATTGTCGTGAAGGACACCTCGTCGCCGTATTTGATTCCATCACCAATCGCTCTGGCGCGATAGTAGTAGGTTTTGCCATCGACAAAATCGGAGAGTGGCGAACTGAAGCTGCCGGTCCCGCTTACGGTCTGCGTGCCGGTCTCATACGGATAGGGTGCACCCGAAGACGGGCCCCACTCGAAACAGACTTCAACGGTGGCTGCCCCCCCCATATCATTAATGGTTCCATTCAGATTTGCCGAACTGGTCGTAATAGCACTGGCAGCATCGGTGATAACATCCGGGGCATCGAATACGGCTTCGTCTGCACCCATATCAACCACGCCGCCGCTGATTCGCGGGTCGCCTTCGAAATCGAACGGGATTGCTTCTGAGGTGTTGGCATCGCTGTCGAGATCATTTGCATCATTTGGCAGCGCTGAATTGTTCCCCACATTGATACATGGCGAAACCATTTGCAGATGGAAATCGCCGGCGGCCGAATTGATTACCATCGGTGTTCCGCTGATATTTCCAACACCGCTATAACCACCCATCACATTACTGTAGGTAACAACTGGAATTGAACTGTTGTTGAAAATCTCCTCGGGACTGTCTTCCCAGAAAATGCAGTTGGTGATTGTTGGATAGGAATTCTGGTTATAAATGGCACCACCTTCATCGGAGACTGAGTTGTCCCAGAAAGTACAGTTTGCGATGACAGGATCAGCGTTATAATTGAATATCCCTCCGCCGGAAGTTGTCAGTTCATTAGCCCAGAAAATACAATTGACCAGGGTTGCATTATAGTCGTTGATGTATAATCCACCACCATTAATGGACGCTGAATTATCCTCGAAAGTGCAACTGGTGATGATGCAGGTGCTGCTATTGTACATCCCGCCACCATTGTTGGAAGCTGTGTTTGAAGACAGTGTACAATCAATCAATCGACAGTTATTGTTGTCATTGTACAACCCCCCGCCATTGGTTGAAGCGGTGTTTGATGTAAATGTGCAGTTCTTCAATATGCTGCTATTGTAGTTGTACATGCCACCGCCGTGGTTGGCGTTATTGCCGGTAAACGTGCAATCAGTAATAGTGGCATTACCATATTGAGTGCGTATGCCACCACCATAGCCAGTAGTGGCAGTGTTGGATGTAAAAGTGCAATCAGTTAGCGTTGCGTTTCCACTGTAATGGTATATCCCGCCACCGTTTGGAGCGGTATTGCTGGTGAAAGTGCAGTTGCTCAAATTTGTATCTGCATTGTCATCATACATCCCTCCTGCCGAACTGGTTGCACTATTACCTGTAAAAGTACAACGGGTAAGAGTAGGATCGGAGTTGCTGGCATTGTACAACCCGCCGCCTTCGGAAGAAGCGCTGTTGTTAGTGAAAGTACAACCGGCCAATGTTGGATCTGAATCACCGTGATTGTAAATTCCGCCCCCATCTTGAGCGGAGTTGTTGATGAACCAACAATCTGTGAGGTCAGGCCATGATTCGGTATTATAGATCGCGCCACCATTGACCGTCGCAAGGTTATTTTCGAGAATACAGTTGCTAATGGTCGGTGAGGAATCGTTATTGTACATTCCTCCGCCAAGCTGGTTCACGGCATCACACGTATCGCTGGCATTCCCGTCGCTAATTGTGAACCCATCGAGAATAGCCGTACTGGTAAGATAGGTGCCCAGCGGGTGGTAGAAAACGTGATAGCAGTTATCAGAATTATCACCCAAGGCACCGATATCGCCGCTTAAAATAGTCACATTGGCTTGCAGATCGCGGTCTCCCCAAACCGGGCTGCCGGAATTGGGGAATCCACCGTAGACTGCCACATTATCTTTCAGTTGGAATGAATCGGTCCTGCTTGTGCCTGGAGTGTAGGTGCCGGATGCAACCCAAAGCTGATCCCCGGCCGAAGCAATTTCGAGTGCATTCTGTAGATCGTTGTAAGCATTAGACCATGAACTGCCATCATTGGCGCCGACTGCTGTGGCATTAATATAGATCGTTTCTGCTATACTCGTTGCCGTAAAGTTCTGTTCAAAGCCGTAGTCCACACCATCGCCAACCGCTTTCGCTCGATAGTAATATGTGTTGCCGTCAACAAGTCCTGCAATCGGGATGTTGAAACTCCCGGTTCCGCTCATGGTCAGCGTACCTGTGGTGTATAGATAAGGGATACCGGAATCCGGACCCCACTCAAAAGATAGTTCCACATTCGCAGCGGCTCCCAGAGCATCGAGTGTTCCGTTGAGTGTCGCGCTACTGGTAGTAATACTACTGGCAGCGTCGGTTGTCACCTGAGGCGTATTATAGGTTCCTTCATCAGCGCCCATATCAACGGTGCTGCCCAAAACTCGAAGATCACCTTCAAAGTCAAGTGGCAATGCTTCTGATGTGTTGAAATCGCCATCGATATCAGCAGAATCTGCCGGAAGCGCTGTGCTATCACCTGCATTCATACAGGGTGAAGTTGGCAGCAGATGGAAATCGCCAAGAGCCGGATTAGTAAGCATTGGATTCTGGTCGATATTTCCCACTCCAGCATATCCACTTTCAACATCGCAATATGTGATACTGGGGCAAGAACTGACACTAACGATCTCATTCGGGAAATCATCCCACAAAATACAATTGGCAATATTCGGGCTGGAAGTAGTCATATACAGTCCGCCGCCCGTACCAGTAACGGAATTGTTCCAGAAAGTGCAATTCACCAATGTAGGATTCGAACCAGTGTTGTACATCCCACCACCATACTGGGAATTGTTGGTCGTGAAAACGTTATTGGCAATGATGCACGAGCTTGTGTTGTATAGTCCCCCACCAAAATTAGCAGCCATATTGGAATCGAAAGTGGAGTTGATTAGAGTAACCGAAGAGCTGGTGTTGTAAAAGCCGCCACCATCAGTAGAAGCTATGTTTTCGGTGAATGTGCATCTGATCATTTTCAAAGTAGTGGAGTTATACATTCCAGCCCCGTAATTGGCATCATTCGAGGTAAAAGTACAATCGGTTACAGTCGACGAGCTGTAGCAGTAGAAACCACCCCCGTTGTTGGTAGCAGTATTATCGATGAAAACGCATTCATTTAATGTGGAACCACCATACTGGGAATAGAATCCGCCACCATGATTAGCCTGATTACTATCGAAAGTGCAGTCAGTCAGGGTATTGGTAGCACTGTAGGTCCTCATACCACCGCCATATCCAACAGCGAAGTTGTTGAAGAATGTGCATCCAGTCAGTGTTGGTGAGCAATTGCCTGAATCGTTGTACAAACCGCCTCCATCATTATCTGCAGTATTACTGGAGAAGGTGCAATCAGTTAGGGTCGGATCGGAATCGCCGGTGTTGTACATCCCGCCGCCGTAATTGGCTGAATTCGATGCAAAAGTACAATTGTTCAGTTGCGGCCAAGACTCGATATTGTACATCCCTCCACCCAAAGAAGAAGCCGCATTGGAAAGGAAAGTACAATTGTTCAGGGTTGGCGAAGAATCGTTATTGTACATCCCGCCACCCAGCACATCCACCGGGTCGCACGATCCGGTAGCGTTTCCGCCGCTGATGGTGACGCCATCGAGAACCGCCGTGTTATCGAGAAGCGCTCCGGCAGGATGGTAGAACACATGGAAACAATTATCGGTGTTATCGCCTGGCGCACCGATATCGCCGCTCAATACCGTTTCGTTGTTCTCCCAGTCACGATCACCCCAGGCAGGGCTACCGGAATTGGAGAAGCCGCCATAGATTTCCACATCATTTTTAAGCTGGAAGGAATCGAACCGGTTGGTTCCCGGTGTATAGGTTCCGGAAGCCACCCAGATATTGTCTCCAGCCGATGCTGCCCCAAGGGCGCTTTGAAAACTGGTGAACGCATCGACCCACGAAGAGCCATCATTATTGCCAGCAGCGGCGGCATTGACGTAAATGGTTCCCGGGATATTGGTAGTGGTAAAGCTGAGTTCGTCACCGTATTTGATCGCATTGCCAATCGCAAACGCTTGGTAATAGTATGTTCGTCCGTTGATCAGACCTGCCAGCGGGGCGCTGAAACTTCCGGTACCGCTCATTGTTTGGGTGCCGGTTGTGAAAGGATAAGGGCCATCCGCGCTTGTTCCCCAGACAAATCCGACATCCACCGTACCCATTCCGCCCATATCGTCCAGATTGCCGTTCAACGTTGCAGTGTTGATGGTAATGGCGGTCGCTGCCATCGTTGTAACATCCGGTGTATCATAAGGCGATTCGTCGGCACCAATATCCACTGTATTATCGTAAATGCGATCATCCCCGTCGTAATCCTGCGATAAAGGTTCGCTGGTGATCGTGTCATTATCGAGATCTGCTGTATCCAGTGGAAGCGATGCGTTA
>CAZJQZ010000148.1:0-5715 GCA_964548045.1 uncultured Dehalococcoidia bacterium
ATGGGGCCCAGCGGCTGCGGTAAAACAACCCTTTTGAATTGCCTTTCAGGGATTGACAATATTGATGAAGGCGGGATTTTTGTCAAAGGGAATCAGATCCCTAAAATGTCCGATAAGCAGAGGACCAAATTCCGGGCTGAGGAAATGGGATTTGTTTTTCAGGCCTTCAATCTTTTACCGGTTCTCAGCGTGGTGGAGAATGTGGAATTGCCGTTGCTGGTTTCAGGGGTTAAACAGAGTACCGCACGTAAAAAGGCCGATGAAATCCTGGAGCTGGTGAGCCTTGCAGATCAGAGAGCCAAACGGCCTATGGAACTTTCCGGCGGTCAGCAGCAGCGCGTTGCCGTGGCCCGTGCTTTGGTAAACAGTCCGGCTATTGTGTGGGGTGACGAGCCCACCGGCAATCTGGATAGCGAAACTTCGATGGAAATCATGGAAGTTCTGCGTAATCTAAACAAACAAAAACGGCAGACGTTTGTCCTGGTTACCCATTCCGATGAAGTGGGGAAAGTCACTGACCGGATTATACGCATGCGGGATGGAATTATCGAAGACTGAAATAAAATTCCCTGGTGTATGGGAGTGAATTATGGAAAGCCTTAAATCTCTTTTAATGCCGTTGATAGTTATTTTTGCGGTTAGCGGCGCAATCCTAATCATAAGTGCCCTTCGAAACAGAGTGCTGTTCAAAATGGGTTCCAGGAATATTCCCCGGCGTCCTGCCAATACGGTGCTGGTCCTGCTGGGATTGATGCTGGCAGCGATGATCTTTTCCGCTTCGTTTGCAACCGGGGATACGCTGACTTATTCTATCCGAAACCTGGCGGTGGATTACCTGGGCGAAACGGATATCATGGTGATGCGTGAAGGAACCGAATTCGGGGGAATGGGTGGGCATGTTCTGGAAAGCACGGAAAGGACCAGCTATTTTGAACGGGATCAATTTGATAATATCGATAATGCTCTGGCCGAATTGAAAAGCAACGGCGTTATCGATGGCGTGGCTCCCGTTATTATTGAAACCGTACCGGCGGTGGCCGCAAGCAAACTGAATGAACCTTCGGTTACCCTTCTGGGATTCGACGATCAATATATGTCCGGCTTTGCGCCGTTGCAGGATGAAGTCGGCCACACGTTATCCCTTCAGGCGCTGGCGGAGCTTGGTGAAGAGTATCTGTATATCAATATGGGGTTAGCGGAAGCCCTGGAAGTTGATGTTAATGATACCATCGATATCTATCTGAGCGCGGAAGGGACTTCGCTCACTGTTGCCGGAATTTACAAGACCGGCGGGCGGCCATCAATGTTCAGCTTCGATTCCGATGCCACCGCGGTTATGCCGCTGGCTCAATTGCAGAATCTGCGCGGTTCCGAGGAAATCAATTACATTCTTATCACAAATCATGGGGGGGCTATCGAAGGGGCCGGTCATACCGATGCGGTCATGGAGGTTCTGGAGCCGGCGCTGGAAGATAGCGGGTTCAAAGCCGAACCGATCAAAAAGGAGGCGCTGGATGAGGCGGATGAAGGGGGAGCGGCGTTCTCCACCATCTTCCTTGTGCTGGGCAGCTTTTCCATGATTGCCGGTATCCTGCTGATCTTCCTCATATTTGTGATGCTGGCTGCCGAACGCAAACAGGAACTGGGTATTGCACGGGCCATCGGGACCCAGCGCGGACACATCATCCGGCTGTTCACGTTTGAGGGTGTACTGTATGCGCTGCTGGCCTCCGCCGTTGGCAGCGGGTTTGGTTTGTTAATCAGCTGGGTTGGTATACAGACCCTGGATTACGCTTTTGAAGAGATGGGGTTCAAAATCATATTTGATTACACTCTCAGCGGGCTGGTCATCTCATATATAGCCGGAGTGGTTTTCACGCTGGTAGTGGTGGTGATCTCTGCCTGGCGAGTCAGCCGCATGAATATAATTTGCGCCATCAAGGATATACCGGAACCGCCGGATACCGATGATGAGAGTATCTGGAGCCTTTTCAAGAGGTCTTTCTTTGTATGGATAAAAAGTCCGGGGCAATTCCTTGAAATAACAGGACTGCGGTTCAAACTGTTTATCCGGCTGACACCATTTATCTTCCCGATTGTGGGGCTGCTGCTATTGATTTCAGGTATACAGCAAACGCAGTGGGCGCTATATTCACTGGGAGCCTCATTGGTGATAATTGGTATTTGCATGTTAGTGCGCAAACGCCCCATTCGTTTACCTGACCGGCCTGCTTTCACCCTGGCCGGGGCTGGCCTGCTGTTATTCTGGCTTTCCCCGACTGAGTGGCATCCGCGAGGGGAAGAGATGGGGGCCGGTTTCGAGATGTTCATCCTCACCGGTATCATGCTGGTTATGGCCGCGGTCTGGATCGTGATGTATAACTCGGATTTGCTGCTGAAAGCGATTATGGCGGTATTCGGCCGGATGAGCATGTTATCTCCCATGATTAAAACGGCTGTCTCCTATCCTATGGCCAGTCGCTTTCGGACCGGGATGGCAATGGCCATGTTTGCCCTGATCATTTTTACGCTGGTGTACATGTCTTCGATGGTGGCCTCAATTCAAGGTTTGCTGGATGATACCGACCGGGTCACCGGGAGTTTCGATATCCGGGCTGAAGTAAACTATAACAATCCGATAACCGATATTGAAGCGGCCCTCGCCGATGCAGAAGGGGTGGGCCCGGATGATTTCGCAGCTATCGGCGCGTTCAGCGGTATTCCGGCAAAGATGCGCGATGCGAGCGGGACGCCGGATGAAGAAGTTACGGATGCGGAAAATGCGGGTTCGAACAGTGAAGAAGGCATTCCTCAGGAAGAGGAATGGGCGGATTTCTTTCTTATGGGAACCGATGCCGGATACACCGATAATGTGACCTATGGTTTTGAAATTACCACCGGGGAATATGCTTCAAAGGAAGATATCTGGCAGGCGCTAACCGATGACCCGGCGCTGGCGGTGGTCAGCAGCGCAATGGTCCCGACCAAATACGCTCAAATTGGTGGTGGTGAATTAGATCTCATAATTGGTGAAGGGGAATTCGTTATTGAAGATGAATTTATCCCGGATGATATTTACGTTGAAGTGCAAAATCCGTTCACGCAGCATGTGGAAAAGCTGCGGGTTATCGGGGTTATCGATGCAATGTCGGGGCCGTACGCGGGGTTAATCACTACATCGCAAAGCACAGTGGACAGGATTTGGGGTTCTCCGGCTAACCCGACCTCTTACAGGTTTAAGGTTACGTCTGATAACATCGATAATATCCCGGAGATCGCCAGGACTCTGGAAAAGAATTTTGCCGAAAACGGAATGAACACCGAGGTTATGGAAGAAGAGGTCAAATCATTTATGGATATTCAGGAGATGTTCTTCAATTTGATGATGGCCTTTATGGCGCTGGGTTTGATTGTGGGTATTGCCGCGCTGGGCGTGATTGCGGCGCGTTCCGTGGTGGAACGCCGCCAGCAGATCGGCATGCTCCGGGCCATCGGGTTCCAGCAGGGCATGATACAGTTCAGTTTCATGCTGGAATCGTCCTTTGTGGCATTGCTGGGCATAGGTCTGGGGGTAGGTTTGGGCGCCGGTACGGCGTTGCTCTTTACGCAGGATGCTGGTATCGAAGGGCTAAAAGCTATTGTTCCCTGGGGGAGAGTTGGCTTTATCATTGTGGTGGCCTATCTGGCTTCACTGCTGACCACCTTCATTCCGGCTTATCGGGCGGCCCGGATTTACCCTGCCGAAGCTTTGCGATACGAATAGCGGGAAGTTATACAAGCGAACAGTGGGGCTCCGCGCGGAGCCCCATTTTCATATCACCGGTTCGCCTGCCTGCTGCCACGACGGTTTCCATCCGCTCCCTCCTTCCGGGCACCTCCCCTCAACCACCTGAGTTCAAGCCGGCAGCTACCGGTTTACTATTTTCATACATTGACTAACCAGTATCATTTCGTATAGGATATTAACAAAACAAAGCGAACCGGAAAAGCTGCAACCGGGGCGCCAAATGCCGGATAAAATCGAGCACTCAGTGATGCGACCTGTGCCGGGACGAAGCCCGGATGCAAAGGCGGTTAAACCGAAGCAAAATGAGTGAAATCAGACGTGATTTTGCCGAAATTGGTTGATCGACCTTAAGGAACGGCTGATCGGCATGAAGGAACGGTTGGTCGGCATGAAGGAATGGACGGTCGGCATGAAGGAACGGTTGAAAGGCATTAAGGAATGGTTGAAAGGCGTGAAGGAACGGTTGAACGGCATGAAGGAATGGACGGTCGGCATGAAGGAACGGTTAATCAATGCCGATATATGATTCCTCAGGGAAAATCTGAGTAAATGGTGACTTCGGGGGTTTGAGGGGTTGCCCACAGATTCCTTAGTATAAATTACTGGAGAGGAGGGAAAAATGGTAACAAAACCGAGAAGAAGTATATTGGATAGGCTGGGCGGGGCGGAGCTGGCGATCAGCAACGCGCGCAACGATGCAGGCATCCTGGAGGCGGTGACGCCTTTTGGATACGATTCTGCCGGCCTTCAGGCGGGGCAGGATTTGTTCAATGAGGTGCTGGAACTGGTCAACCGGCAGGCTGCCCTGTATGGCGATCAATACGAAGCCACTCAGCAGGTTGAAGATGCGCGCGAGGCGGCTGAGGCGGTCTATATGTCCGCGCTCAAAGTGGCGAGGGTGGCGTTGCGCGATTATGAACGGGCGGGCAATGCGCTCAAGATGAACGGCGAACGCAAGCACAGCCTGTGGGGATGGCTGGAACAGGCCCAGATGTTCTATACCAATCTGCTGGCCGATGATGAGCTGCTGGCGGCGATGGCGCGCTTCGGTTACGACCGGGCAAAGCTGGAAGATCAGGCGATACTGGTGCTGGCCGTTGTCAATGCCGATATTGCCCAGGAAGGGAATAAAGGGGATGCGCAGCAATCCACCATGGAGCGCGATGACAAACTGGATGAACTGGATCAGTGGATTGCCGATTTCAAAGTCATTGCCCGGATAGCGCTGGAAGATAAGCCCCAGTGGCTGGAGAAACTGGGGTTTGGCCCGGTTCCCTGAATTGATGCCGAACAGCCGAATAAGCGGTGTATTCCGGATCAGGTCCGGAATGACATACTGCTATCAGTTGTTGGTTATCGGGTTTGCTTACCCATGTCTTACCGGTAGCATTTCCCGTTAAACGAGGTGCAGGAGGAATCTCCTGCCGGGGGGATGGGGGTTGTGTACCCCCGGCCTCCATCCCCCTCTCTCCCCCTTTTGCAAAGGGGGATGATCAGGGAACCTTTGAAAAAGAGTGACCTCGGGGGTCTGGGGGTGTTCCCCCGGGCTTAAACTTCCCCCATGATTGGGGGATTGAGGGGGTTGATTAGATGGGTCCCCTGATATTCAAGCGGAAAATGGCCGGGTTGTGTTTGTGATATGTAAGAGCGTATAATAACGGCAAGAAAAGTAGCAACAATTAACAATCAATATGTGCTATCTAGAAGCATTTTTAAAGTGGCATATGTGGAATTGCTGAAGTCCGAATAATACTTGTTAGATGTGTAACAGGAGAACAACCAGTAAAATCGACATTCGATACTACTCAATGAAGCAAGCCGATATAAAATGGAGGTGATAATGGCATTTGTTTTTACCAGTATACTAGGGCTAGTTTTACCAATATTCATCATCGCTGGCGTAGTTGCTATGCTGGAGATTTTTTCGA
>CAZJQZ010000149.1:0-5693 GCA_964548045.1 uncultured Dehalococcoidia bacterium
TACTAGCGAGGTTTTTCGGAATTTAATGAGAGAATATCATGGCGAAATGCTGTGGTCAAGGGGGTTCTCCAAACGTGTTTTTATCCGAAAACTTTATGTCAAAATCTTTATGTTAACTGAGGCCGGTTGTTTTGGTGTCGGCTTGTTGTTACAATCGAACTGCAGGAAGGCATTCCGTTTGGGGGTAAATTGAAATGATTGTCGAGATGAAAAAGGGCGCTCCGCAGGAGCAGATTGATCAAGTAGTGGCGCGGGCGCACTCTTTTGGGTTTGAAGTCCAGTTAAATCAGGGGACAGACAAAGTAGTTGTGGCGGTACTGGGTAGTGATACAGGCAAAGCTTCTTCGGATGCGTTTGCAGTTTTAACCGGGGTTGAGAGTGTCACCCGGGTGATGAAGCCGTATAAGCTGGCTTCCCGGGAGTTCAATCCGCGAGCCACCAGATTCAAGGTGGGAGGTGAGGAGGTCGGAGGCAAAAAAATTATGGTCATGGCTGGTCCCTGTGCTGTGGAGAGTGAAAAGCAGTTAATGGATACTGCCAAGGCAGTGCAGAAGATCGGGGCGACGGTTCTCCGGGGCGGGGCTTTCAAGCCCCGGACATCGCCTTTCAGCTTTCAGGGATTGGAGGAAGAGGGAGTCGAGCTCCTGACGAAAGTCAGGGAAAAATACGGCATACCTGTTATCTCGGAAGTGCTCGATATCAAGCACATAGAGCTTCTGGCCGGAAACGTTGATATTCTCCAGGTTGGAGCCCGCAATATGCAGAACTTCTCACTTTTGAAAGAGCTTGCCAAAGTAAAGCAGCCGGTGCTGTTGAAGCGAGGGCTCTCCGCTACAGTCACGGAGTGGATCACAGCAGCGGACTACCTCCTGGCGGAAGGCAATAAAAAAGTTATGCTCTGCGAACGTGGCATTCGGACCTTTGAAGACAGTATTCGATTCGCGATGGATATCAGCTCGATATCGGTAGTCAAGCGGTTCAGCCATCTTCCTGTCATCGTTGATCCCAGCCACGCAGCCGGCCATTTCGAATATGTGCCGAGTCTGGCCAAGGCTGCCATTGCTGCCGGAGCCGATGGTTTGTTGATTGAGGTTCATCCCAAACCCGAAGAGGCTCTGGTCGACGGGCTGCAGTCATTAACCTTCAAGAATTTCGAGAAATTGATGGTTGAACTCAGGGCCATCGCTGAGGCTGTAGGCAGGACGATTTGAAGGATGGACAGTCCTACTGAGATAGTCATCAGGCCTGTCGGGCAGGTAAGGAACGGAATTAACGAAAAGATGCAGCACGGCTGGGGCCGGGTGGAGTCCAAACTTGTCATCGAGCCCGGACTAACGGACTTGCTGGACGGACTGCAAAATTTCTCTCATATCATCGTGATTTACTGGATGCATAGAAGCACCGGACAATTCTCTGCTAGAGTGCATCCTCGTGGAATAAGTGATGCACCTCTCACCGGAGTTTTCGCCACTCGCGCACCCCATCGACCGAATGCGATTGGCATGACAGTGGTTGAACTGCTCGAATGCCGGGACAACGAACTCACGGTTAGGGGACTCGATGCTATCAACGGGACGCCGATAATTGACATAAAGCCGTATCTCCCTAAAGATGTTGTTCCCGAAGCCAAACACCCTGATTGGGTTTCCCGGCTCGATTTTACATAACATGCCCGCTTCAGCTCAGCTTAATTATATCTACCAGCGCCTTTTCGACCGCTATGGTCCCCAGCACTGGTGGCCCGCCGACGAACCGTTTGAAGTGATCGTTGGCGCTATCCTGACCCAGTCCACTGCCTGGGTGAATGTGGAAAAGGCCATTTTGAACCTGAAGGAGGCAGGGGCGTTGGATGCTGCCTCACTACGCCAAATTCCCGTTAACGAACTGGCCGGACTGATTCGCTCTTCTGGTTACTACAACGTCAAGGCCCGCAAACTCAAGGCCTTTGTGGAACGACTGGGGAATTACGGCGATTCGCTCGGAAAGATGTTCGCCCCTGATATCCCGCAACTTCGGAGTGAGTTGCTATCGATTTATGGGATTGGCCAGGAAACAGCCGATTCGATCATCCTCTATGCTGCCGGGAAGCCGATATTTGTCATCGATGCCTATACGCATCGTATCATGGCCCGTCTGGGACTGAATTCGGACTATGGCAATTATGCCGCTCTACAGGCTTTCTTCATGAAAAATCTCTCTTCCGATGTAAAGCTTTTCAACGAATATCACGCTCTCTTTGTGCGGCACGGTAAAGAGGCGTGCAGGAAATCTTCCCCGCTTTGTTCCGGTTGCTGCTTGAGCGGCATATGTGGGGGAAGCTGAATTCGCCATAGCATAAATTTGATGCACACCGGTAATTGATTATGCTATAATGATTGTTTGGGAGTGTTTCCCAAAGGTATAAAAGGAGGATTAGATTATGTCAAAACCCAAGAGGGTAGCGATTGTTGCAACAGGCGTCAACCAATGGGGAATGAGAAATGACGCGACTTTCCGTGATATCATCGCAGAGGCGGGAAAGGCCTGTTTTGACAGCAATCCGAGAGTAAGCAATAAAGATATTGAAGGCCTGGTGACCTCCGGGGTTTATCCGCAGCGTTCAGGCCCGCAGTGCCATCCTTCGCCGGTGGCTTGCGAGGTTCTGGGGGTAACACCCAGGTTGTTCCAGAATACCGATTGCCAGTGCCAGAGCGGGGCGGTTAATATGAGGATTCTCTGGTCGGCGATTGTGGCAGGACTGATCGATGTCGGCATGGCTGTGGGCTGGGAGAGAATCCTGGTTCCCAACCACGGCGAGCGCTATATCAATGCAGCGTTGGCCTGTGACCATGACTGGGAGCAGGGGTTCGGCCTGACTCCCCCGGCGCTTTTTGCGCTTCCTGCTCTTACTCACATGGAAAAATACGGAACTACCAAAGAACAGTATGCCAAGATCGCAGTCAAGAATCATACCAATTCGGCGAGGAATCCCAATGCCCATTTCCAGAAAGGGCTCACCCTTGAAAAGGCGCTCAACGCCCGAATAGTTGCTACGCCTCTGGGGCTCTTTGATTGCTGCGTAAATACCGATGGCGCGGCGTGTGCCATATTGTGTTCGGAAGAGAAGGCCTATGAGTACACCGATAAACCCATGTGGATTTTGGGGCTGGGGCAGGGATACACGAACTGGACGATTGGCAACAATCCGAAGGACCTGACAGACTGGCAGGGAGTGAGGCTGTCCGGCGAACTGGCTTACAAGATGTCTGGGATTACGCCTAAAGATGTGGATATCGCCGAGCTTCATGATTGCTTCACCAGTTCCGAGTTAATCGAGTATGAGGAACTCGGTTTCTGTCCCAAGGGTGAGGGAGGACGCTGGGTGGATGACGGCGGCAATGATTACGGTGGAGATGTGGTTACCCAGCCTCGGGGCGGACTTATCGGTTGCGGCCACCCGTTTGGCGGTACCAGTATAGGCCAGACCGATGAGATTTATCGTCAGATCAAGGGAGAGGCTGGTGAGCGACAGGTTTCCCCGACTCCAAATATTGGCCTGGCCCAAACGATGAGTGGCACGGGTACGCAGAGCATTGTGACGATCTATGGTAGCGATAATACCATTCACTAGTTCCATGAGAATTACGGAGGGAAGTTTATAATGGCAGAACAAATGGAATACTATACCGCGATGGACCTGGTCGCGCAGCAATACGAAGATACCACCCAGCTTCACTATTTCTACACGGCGCTCAGGGAAGAGAACAAACTGGTGACGACCAAGTGCAAGGCTTGTGGCCATATCCCCTGGCCTCCCCGAACGCTTTGTCCGGAGTGCCTTTCCACCGATTACGAATGGGTGGACATGCCCAAGGTAGCCACGATTGCTTCCTGGACGGCGGCTTATGCCGGGATGCCCCCGGAGCTGGCTGCTCGGGCTCCGATGGTTTATGCGCTGGTAGATTTTGAAAACGGACTGCGGATGCCCACCGCTATTCTGGAATGTGCACCGGACGAGGCGAAGACCGGGATGGAAGTGGAACTGGTTGTCTACGATGTACAACCTGATTTGCAGGGCCGCAGGCGCGTTGCCCCTTATTTCAAACCAGTGGGCCGGTAGCGATTGCAAAAATCCAGTGGTATAATTATGGGTTAGTTCCCTATGTGGTGGGAGCTAACCCATATCATTTTCCCTCAAGCGGGAGTAGCTCAGTGGTAGAGCTCTTGCCTTCCAAGCAAGATGTCGAGGGTTCGAATCCCTTCTCCCGCTCCAGTGGATCCACTTGTTTGAAAGTTCCTTTGCATGTTTGTGTTCCCTGAGAGGAAGCCCGCTACTGCAATCTTGACCCTTCCAGCCCTTTTGCTCTATAGTTACAAGAGAGTTTGGTCTAAAAAATATGACAGGATTGTGAGGCAAAAGTATGGCAAGACAAACCATCAATTTCAACCCCGGGCCATCAGCTGTACCGCTGGATGTGCTCAAGATAGCCCAGGAGGAATTGCTTGATTACCGGGGTACCGGAATTTCGATTCTGGAAAGCTCGCATCGTGCACCGGAATTTGATGAAATCAACGACCGGGCAATGGCACTGGTACATGAGCTATTCGGGCTTGGTGATAATTATCAGGTGCTGTTCATGACGGGGGGCGCTTCAACTCAGTTCGCGCTGATACCCATGAACTTCCTCAATCCCGGCCAGGTTGGGGCATACATCGATACCGGCACCTGGTCAACCAAAGCGCTGAAAGAGTGCCGGATTCAGGGTGAAGGGCATCTGGCGTTCTCCTCGAAAGACGAGGATTTTCGCCGGGTTCCGAAAATGGATGAAATATCCTGGCCGGATAACTCCGCCTACCTGCACGTGACCTCCAACAACACTATCAAAGGAACCCAGTTACATGAGTTTCCGGATACCCGGAATGTGCCGCTGCTGTGCGATATGTCTTCGGATATCGCCTCGCGGCAGCTGGATTTCAACAAGTTCTCCCTGATTTACGCCGGGGCACAGAAGAACCTCGGCCCCTCAGGCCTGACGCTGGTAATTATCCGGGATGACCTGCTGGCGAAGTGTAAAGATGGCGTGCCGACCATGTTCGGCTACAAAACATACGCCGAGGAAAAGTCGCTCTACAATACTCCTCCGGTATTCGGAGTGTATTTTCTGAAGCTGATTTTAGAATGGATCAAGGCTCAGGGCGGACTTCCCGCCATCGAAAAGGTTAATGCAGCCAAGAAGGACCTGCTGTACAACCTGATCGATGAGCACCCCGATTTCTTCAGAGGCACTGCTGCAAAAGAGAGCCGCAGCTGGATGAATGTTACCATGCGCCTGCCGGACGAGGACATGGAAAAGAAGTTCATCGCCGAGGCCAAAGAAAACAACATAATAGGCGTGAAGGGACACCGATCGGTCGGGGGCATTCGTTTCTCGTTATACAACGCGGTAACGCTCCAGGACGTAGAAAAGACGGTCGATTTCATTGAGAAATTCCGCAGGACCGCTTAAACCAAAAGAACCCTCTCACTGAAAAGCACATCCGGCAAATATTGACCGTCCTGGATGTGTCATTCCGGCCCCCGAGCCGGAATCTATATCCCTGCTACCCCTCTGGATTGCCGCTTTTGCGGGAATGACATGAGCGGGTTTTTTCAGCAGTCGCCTCTGGTATAGTATATAGTAGCATGCCCTGAATTTAAGGAAGGTACCGTTATG
>CAZJQZ010000150.1:0-5657 GCA_964548045.1 uncultured Dehalococcoidia bacterium
AATAGACGAATAGTGTATGAACCGGGAGTCATAATTAGAGATCATCTGAAAAATGTTCGAACGTTTTTCAGTGCGTTTTTAGCTTGATTTGTATGGTGAAGTTACCTCGTGAAGCTGGATAATTTCTGCTTTGCCTTTTAGAAGGGTTTCGGGTAAAGATCGGGTTCCCACTTTTTCTTTCACATAATCATATGTTATGGGACCAATCACGATTTTAATTCCTTCTTTCGCCTGTCCCTCGAGGCGGGCGGCTACGTTTACGGTGTCCCCGATGCAAGTGTATTCCATTCTTTTCCCGCTGCCCACGGTTCCAACCATGGCCATGCCGGTGTTGATCCCAATTCCGCAGGATATTTCCACATCTACCCCGGGGTCAAAGGAATCGAGGGCTGTCTGTATTTCGCATGCTGCCTGCACCGCTCTCAATGCGTGATCTGATTGGAGCACAGGAGCGTTGAACATCACCATCACCGCGTCCCCGATAAACTTGTTGATTGTTCCTTCGTGTTTGGTCAAAATATTGGTCACGATGGCGAAAAGCCGATTAAGCAGATCGAAGACCTCATTAGCCGGCAATTTTTCTGAAATGGTGGTATATCCCCGGATATCCATGAACAGCACCGTGATTTCCTGGAGCTTACCTTGCGGATTGCTCATTTCCGCATCGTCGGATTTGAGTATTTCCCGCAAAACCTGCGGCGTAACAAAACGCTCAAATGTGCCGGAGATTCTCTTCCTTCTGCCTCTCTCGATGTAATATCTTCTGCCGGAAACTCCGATAAATGATAACGCGACTGCCAGAATGGGGTAAGGCAAATCAAAGAAAAGCCTGCTGGAATCAACGGTAACGGGTTTCAGGAAATTCGATTCCGAAAGACCTGCCCAGGAAATAACAATAATTACCAGTGCTCCGATCAAAAGGAAAATCCCATTGCGGATGCTCAGGTTTGCCAATGCGATTCCCATGATAAGTCCGGTCAGGATCAGCGCAGTGAACATAAGTTCCGGTGGCATATAGGCAATAAAATCGCGATGCCTGATACTCTCGACTGCATTTGCCTGAATTTCTATTCCGTACATCTCACCAAGTGGAGTCAGGAATGCATCTTTGGCTCCCTGCCAGTAAGGGCCGATGAGGACGATTTTGCCGTCAAATACCTGTGGCGAAATATCGTCAGTATCTTCTTGAATATCATTAAGAATATCGGCAAGTGAAACAATGGGGAAGCCCTGATATCCGGTCTTATAATTAACGATGACGCCGCCTTCAGGGCCTATCGGTATATGCCAGTCATCGAGATCAAAGGATTCTTCCGGATGGAATGTGGCCTGTTCCAAATCTTTATTTTCAACGACCGCTGATATCTGAAGGGCAAACATGAAGGAATCTTCCTCATCCGAGCGTATTACGGGGGGGATTTCCGGTATGCGTGAACCAACCTCGTAGACATTCAAATGCGCAGTTTCCCGAGTTGCATTAATGAGTGCAGGGAATGGTCTGGTGATTTGATCGGACTGCGGATTAGTGCCGGTATCTCCTCCCTTGAAATAGGCGGCCTGTCCCAGAACCACATTTCCGGCTGCTGCAACAGCGGTGATCAGTTTTGCGTCTTCGGAATTTTCTATGCTTCCTTCAGCGAAGACCAAATCAATCCCGATAGCCTTTGGATTACCTTGCGAAATATAGTCGATTCCGTCAGCGATATCGCCTCTGGGCAACGGCCAGCTTCCCGACTGATCGACGGTTTTATCGTCGATAGCTACGATCACAATTTCTTCCGGGTTGCTATCGGATGAGAAAAGGAGGTCAGTGGTGAAAATGGAGACCGCGTCAATGGGCCCCCAACGGACCCAGCAAAGCAGTGCTACCAGAAGCGATAAACTTAAACCTATCGCGGCCCCAATAAGGCTTTCTTTGACCCTGGATTTTTTGAGGACACTCGATATTTTAAGCAGTGTGGATCGTAAAATATAAGGCATTCTTAGTACATATCCATCGTATCTATTGCTCCCCTTGCTTCGGCAGGCAGTTCAATGGAGACCGGTTTGTTGTAATCGCTGAAATTGGTAGTCATGTTGATATCAATTGCCATCTCACCGCTTTCTCCCATCATACTCATCATCAACTCGCTCACTGCCATTTGCACTTCTATTTCGGATTTTACAGGGAAGTGTGTGTCTTTGGAGTACCACTGAGTCGCCGAGAAATCCTGGACCAGATTGGAGAGAAGGGATATGTCCATATCGTCGGGTAAGCCGCCAGCAGACAGGCTCTCGCCCATTCCCGGTTGCTGCATCACTGATTTTAATAGTGTCATCAGGTCGGGCTCCATTTCGACCCTGTAGCAATTGACCCCATTGACTATTCCTCCATCGGAAACCTGGAGGCTGGTAACATCGAGCAGGTCGGTTTGCCGGGCGATTATATCCTGTGTATCCCACATTCCGGGGGTTTCGGCCTTGGTCCATTGCGCGGGCGTTCCGAACATTTCGCCCGTCTTCATATAAGTTGTATCCCCGATGATATATATTTCAATTGATGCCTCAATAGCGCCAATAGAGCTCATATCTACGTTCGTGTCCATATCTATGCGCATTTTCTGGTTGGCTTTATCCATGGCACCAATTTGGATCATCGTTGCGTCCATATCGAGGGATTCGCCATCGCTGGTTCCAGACATTCTCATTTTCATGTCCACATCAAATTTACAGCTCTGAACCTTTCTAGTGGCTGCGATTATCTTGTCGATTATTCCTTCATTGGTGACGTCTGTACTGTCATCATCGGTGTGCGTGGGGGTTGATGAGGTGGGCCTGGGTGCAGTAGTAGGTTTAGTTGTGCGTGTAATAGCTTCGGTGTCAAGCCTCTCGTCCAAATGATCAAGAATGGTCTTAGTGTCTTTATCGGTCAGGTTGAGGCTTTCCGCCAACTCTGCTAATCGCTCACCACTGACTGGCGGAATATCTATAGTGTTTCTTGTTTTTGCTTCCAGGATAGCGGTGAATACTCCGGATTTGCCTTTGGCATCCAGACCTACGTAAGCAGTCCTGATTTTTCCACTGGAAACGGTGCAGCGGGTGATGCCTTCCGGGGTTACTATGATCTCATAGATGGTGCCCCATGCTCCGGCGATTGTATTTGCCGTGCGTACCCTGTGACTTGATTTTGAGGTGAGAAGATTCCCCACCTTCGTAATGATGTTTCCTGAATCAAGTTGTAGCTCTATTGCGGTATCATCATTGGTTTGTTCTGAGATCAGGAACTCAATTCCACAAGGGCCTTCGATCACGCTGATGCTGCCATCAAAAAAGTAGATTGTCGCTTTTGTTTCCCCTTCGATTACGATGTAGTCACCGGGGTAGATTTCCATTCCATCCTGGCTTTCGATTGATTTGCTATCCCGCTGGACATTCACCGTCCCCTCTTCAAATTTAAGGATGGCAGGAATCGATGATTCGTCTTCCGCAGCCTGACCGATGCTTTCTTCGGGGGCATCCGGAACTTGAGGCATTTCAGGCAGAGCACTTTGCGGAAGGCTTGATAAAACTACTCCTTCCCCGATGGCCTGCGTCGGAGCCTCCGTTTCGGGAGTGGTTGTTGTCGGCGCGGATGTATCCTCGTCGCCGCACGAACACGATACTGTAAAAACAAGCATCGCTATCAGCAAAGTGATTATTAAGATTGATGGTTTTCTCATTTGAACCTCCTGTTCCCGATGGTGTGACTTTTCATTATATTACAACGTTTGGATTAAGATTATCAACCAATATAAAATGAACTTGATTGCGTATATTTGAATTGGTAATTATAAGGAACTTCTTATCTGGGCTTGCCGAAGGTATTTGCAGAGCGCGCGCATGATTTCTTTTGAGAGGTCTGGAACCTTATCAATCAAGTCATCGAAATAACTTGAATGGAGGACGAGGAGTTTGACATCAGTTTCCGCTATGACGGTTGCTGTGCGGGGCTGCCCATCGATGAGGGAAATCTCACCGAAGAAATCATAGGCTGAAAGCCGGTTGACCAGTTTATCGTCCTTTTCCACCCTGACTTTACCCTCGACGATGAAAACAAAAGCCTTGCCGGCTTTTCCTTCTTGGGCCAGCACATCACCGGCTTCTCGTTTAACTTCTTCAGTGATCTCGGCGATTTCTTTCAGGCTTTTCTTGTTGAGATTACTAAAAAGAGGCACCTTTTTGAGCAGTTCCTGTTTATCAGATTGGTCATCGCCGAACATTCTTTTCTCCCTTTGCCCGGAGGGCAGAATTACTCAGTACGGAGAAGATGGTTAATAGCGGGGAATTGTTTCAAGCGTTTTTGGCCTGGGCTTCCCGGAGGTATTTACAGAGCGCGGTCAGGGCTTCGATAGCAAGTCCGGGCACCTTTTCGAGAAGCTCTTTGAAGTATCTTGAATGGATGACGAGTAGTTTAACATCTGTCTCCGCTGTGACGGTAGCTGTGCGGGGCTGCCCATCAATTATGGATATCTCTCCGAAAAAACCATGGGGGGCGAGTTTATTAACGATATTTCCGTCTTTTTCCACCTTAGCCTCACCCTCCATGATAAATATGAATTCCTGCCCGATGTCTCCCTGCTGTGCCAGCACAGCTCCGGCTTTCTGGTGTACCTCATCTGTGATTTTGGCAATTTCTTCAAGGCTTTGCTTGCTGAGGTTCCTGAAAAAAGGCACCTCTCTGAGAAGTTCATGTTTTTGCGATTCTCCACCGAACATCTAATGCCTCCTTGGTTTTTGCCTGATTTATGGTAAACTAAATCGGCGTTTTAAGCAACCGAACAGTATCGTATAGCTGGCCGGTATGTTTATGTTATTATAGGATACCGGATATACGAAAGGCATTGTAGAAAAATGAACAAGTTCAGGAACAAAAAAAGAGTGTTTATTAGGAAAGTATCCACCCCGTACTTGGGGAAAGGTAATTCCTCTGAAAACAGAGTTTTTCAGAGGTTTCTTAGATGAAGGTTAAATTCTATGGTGTAAGAGGATCGGTTCCCACTCCTGGCTCAGAGTTTGCTCAGTATGGTGGTAATACAATCTGTATTCTCCTGACCTTTAGCAATAACAGGATTTGCATCCTTGATGCCGGGACAGGCATACGGATGCTTGGGAATGAGATGATCCATTGGCGGCGGGAACAAGTAGGTGCCCTGTATTTGTTAATAACTCATACTCACCTGGATCACATTGAGGGATTCCGTTTCTTCAAACCGGGTTATGATCCGAGGGTCAAGTTGTCAGTTGTTACTTGTGGCGTCGGCAGGCAGGATGGGGAATTGAGGAATGCTCTGGAGGAACACATGTCTCCCCATTTCCACCCGGTGCCACTCAATCAGATGGGTGCGAATATTACCATCGAGCAAACTGATGTAAAGTCGTGGGATATTGTGGACGGCATCACTGTTGATGCGATGGAAATCCCTCATCCGGTGAAAACATTCAGTTACCGCTTTAGTGACAACGGAAAGACACTGGTTTATTGCACTGATATTGAACATAAAGACGGCATTTATGCGCAAATGGTGGAGTTTGCCAGGGGGGCTGATCTCCTTATCCACGATGCTCAATATACAACAGAGGAATTGCCCTCAAGAAAAGGCTGGGGGCATAGCAGTTGGCAACAGGCAATTGAAGTGGCG
>CAZJQZ010000151.1:0-5568 GCA_964548045.1 uncultured Dehalococcoidia bacterium
CTTCTGGAAGCAAATCGTAAGATTAAAGATATCTTCGGTTATGCGCCAGAGGAATTAATCGGGAAAGGTTTCACCTATTTAGACCTTGTGAGTCCGGAGTCAGTTGAAGAAATTAAGCGCACTCTTGCTGAAACGGTGAACGGAGGTGCTCCTCAATCTATTCAGATAGAAATATACCACCGGGATGGCTCCACAATAGTAGCCGAAACAAGCCCCAGTTTAATGAAAATGTCCGATGGAACTGAAGGTATTCTGGTTATTATCAGAGATATAACTGCCAAGAAAAGAGCAGAGGAAGCTCTCCAGAAAAGCGAAAATATGTATAGATTGCTGGCTGACAATGTGTCAGATGTTATCTGGACCATGGATATGCATTTGCAGTATACATACTTTAGCCCCTCTGTCACTGAAATGCTGGGTTATTCAGTTGAAGAGGCAATGGCAAAAACTCTGGAAGAGACTTTAACACCGGATTCATTTGAACAAGTTACCGAGATTCTGGCAGAAGAACTTGCCTTTGAAAGTCAGGGGGGTAAGGATATGGCCAGGTCCCGAACAGTAGAGGTGGAGGTTTATCGTAAGGATCGATCAATTACATGGGTTGAGATTATGGGGCAACTCCTGCGGGATTCAGATGGACAGCCAGTCGGAATCATTGGTGTCACACGCGATATTTCCGAGCGAAAGAGGGCAGAGCAGGCTCTTAAGGAAAGTGAAGCGAGATTCCGGATTCTCATCGAAAATGCAAGCGATATCATTTATACACATGACTTGGAAGGGAATTTCACTTCAGCAAACCCGATAACGACACGTATCTATGGATATACTGCGGAAGAAATACTTCACCTTAACATTGCCCGGATTGTCGATCCCGATCATCTGCTATTAGCGCAGCAAATGATTCGTACAAAACTTGAGGGCACAACTGAACCCGGGCAATATGAACTCCTTACTCATCATAAAAACGGGACACCAATCTGGGTGGAAGTAAGTACCCGTCTTCTCATGCGAAATGATCAGCCTATCGGTGTGCAGGGTATTGCCCGTGATATAACCGAGCGCAAACAGGCAGAACATGCACTGAGAGAATCCGAGGAAAAATACAAAACTCTGGTTGAGAACATCAACGACGCTGTCTTCTCCGTGGATGTCGAAGGTTATTTTACTTATGCCAGTCCTGCCATAGAACGTATCTGGGGTTATAATGTGGAGGAGGTTCTGGGCCGGTATTTCGCTGATTTTGTAGTATCTGATGATTTGCCTGGCCTGGCAGCCAGTTTTGAACGAACCCTTAATGGCCAGCTTGAGACATACGAATTCCGAATGCGCGATAGAGACGGCATGATACATTATGTTTCAACTTCAAGTCGTCTGCTGATCGATCAAGATCAACTGATAGGATTGACAGGCGTTGTAACCGATATTACTGCTCGAAAACAGGCAGAAGCAGAGCTTCTTCAGCTCAACAAAGACTTAGTTGCCCTGAATACTATTGCCCAGACAGTGACCCAGTCACTCGATCTGGATGAAATGCTGAATAACACTATTGACAAGATATTGGAATTACTGGATGTTAAGCGTTGCTTTATCTCTCTTATTGAAGCCAACAATCACATGATCCTCAGAGCCCATCGTGGAATACCTGCCAAACACTTGGGCATAATTAGAAAATGGAATCTGGATGATGGCACGCTGGGGCAGGCGGTCAAGTCAGGAGAACCCAGATTTGTGGAATCGCTTACTGATATTGCAAATCTGTTGCGTGAAGATGTTGCGCAGGCAATAAATGAGAGTGTTTCAGGTTCAGCCATGTATGTGCCACTCAGGATAAAAGGGAAGCCACTGGGCGTTCTGACTGTCATAACCGAAGAGGAACGCATATTCACTGCGGAAGAACAGGAACTCCTGATTACTATCGGGCATCAGATCAGCACGGTGGTTGAGAACGCATTACTCTACGAAGAGTTACGGCACGAAGGTGAAATCCATCGTGAAGGTTTGAGACAGGCGATTATGGCTCAGGAAGAAGAACGGAGAAGGATTGCCCGCGAGTTACACGACCAGACCAGTCAGGTTCTCACTGGAGCCTCAGCGATGATAGAAGCGTCCGTGGCTGGATTGCCCTGGGGTTTTGACGGGGTTAAAGGCAATCTCAAACAGGCACGTGCTTCCCTTACATCCATGCTTGTGGATGTGCGTAATATCATTTACGAGCTTCGGCCCACCATGCTGGATGATCTGGGACTGGTAGCGGCTGCGAGGTGGCAGGCTGAAGAGTTCCTCGGAAGAGCGGGGGTGGAAGCACATTTCGAAATCAGGGGAAGGAGCAAAAAGTTGCCCGCTCAGATGGAGACGGCCATTTTCAGGATAATTCAGGAGGCAACTACTAACATAGTTAAACATGCTCAGGCAAAAAGTGCTAGAATAAAAATCGAGTTTGGTCCTAAATTCATTACCATCGAAATTGAAGATGATGGGAATGGATTTGATTTACAGAAAACGTTGTCTTCTAAGAAAGTCAGACGAGGACTGGGTTTCGTGAGCATGAAGGAAAGAGCGGAGATTCTGGGAGGGACATTCGTGGTGGATTCACAACTCGGTGGCGGTACCCGGATTACTGTTGGAGTTCCAATCTAGCGACGGGTTGAATAATGCCAATAATAAAAGTGCTGGTTGTAGACGATCATTCCATTGTTCGTGAGGGAATTCGTGCTTTACTATCAATGGTCACCGATATTGAAGTAGTGGGTGAAGCCACGAATGGAAGAGAGGCTGTCGAAGAAACCTCGCGCCTCTCTCCCGATGTAGTGGTCATGGATATTGCCATGCCCCAGATGGATGGGCTGGAAGCGACCCGGCGCATTCACAAGCAGAACCCGGATGTGAAGGTGGTTATTCTGACCCAGCATGATAATCAGGAATATATCCTCTCCAGCATCAAGGTCGGGGCTGCCGGCTGTATTCCCAAACATGCTCTGGCTACAGACCTGATTGCAGCAGTGCACACGGTATACAAGGGCGATTCTTTCTTATATCCTTCAATGGCTACTATGGTAGTCGAAAATCTCAGGCATCCTGGCACAGATGAAGACGATAGGTACGAAAGCCTTACTGACAGAGAAAGGGAAATCCTCAAATTAATAGCTGAAGATTATACCAATGAGGATATAGCCAGAATTCTGATCATTAGCGCCAAGACAGTGCGTAACCATCGAGCCAGTATCATGGAAAAGCTGCATGTGCAGGGCCACAGCGGGCTGGTTAAATATGCCATTCGCAAAGGCCTGACAAGCCTGGAAATGTGATTACATCTCGGATAATTCATCATCCAGGAATAGAACCCCCGGGCTTCTTCTCTCAAGGCTTTATGGTAAATCATCTCAAAAAATAAATGGGCCTCTTAACCCTTCGAAATGGGCATACGCCCATTGTATGCCATAGAATGCAGGAGTACATTAGTACTATAGGATGAGGTATAGGGATGTGTGGAAACCGGCATCTGGTTACTCGCGAAAATGTGGGGGGGGAACCTGAAAGAGGGGTAAGCAGATGTCGGTTTATGTGATGTTCGCCAGTTTTGAGCAATCGAAGAAAAGGGCAGCAGGTGAAAAGGGTGGTCGTGTGACGGGGATAAACAGAATGCTGGAGGAAGTTGGGGCCCGGGTTCTTATGCAATATGAGCAAATGGCTGCTTATGATCTGGTGAATGTGATTGAAGTCGCAGATGAGCGGACAATGGTTGAGGTCGAAAAAGCATTGAATGTTCACGATAGCATGAAAAGCACAAGGCTGATGGGTCCATATCCGGCAATTTCATGTCAGGATTAGTTATTGAAAGATGCTATACACGCACCCGATTCATTTATCGGGAAACCTGATTTAAAGGGGAGAACGATGTTTGTAACAGTAGAGGTGCAACATATCATCAGAGAGGGAAAAGAAAGGGAAGCCCTTCAGGTAATCAAGGAATTGTACAGCAAAGGGTTGGATTATCCTGTCAGTATTCCCTCATGCCAGGGCATGGTAACCGATGAGACTATCTCACCGGGACTGGGCATTGGCGATGGCTACCGAGATCATTTGGGAAAGGTTTTTGCACAGGTGAGGCGCGTAGCTGATCCACAAGCCAGTGTCAAGGTTCGCCTGACGACCTAGCAGAGTATCGAAGTGGAAGGTTAGCAGGGAGGTGTAGAAATGGCGAAAGTCGAAGATATCATGACAAATGATTTGGCGTCGGTAAACCCATCAACCCCCATCGTGGAAGTAGCCCAGAAGATGAGGGACAATGGATTGAGCACAATTCCAGTTTGTGAAAACGGCAAACTGCGTGGGCTGATTACTGAAAAAAGCATAGTAGCAAAAATCGTAGCTGCGGGGCATAATCCCAAACGGGAACGCGCCGAAACTTTGATGATCAATGGCGGCCCAAAGGTTTCATATGGGTGTGATGCCGTGGAAGCTGCTAAAATCATGGCGAATCACGGTGTTCGGTGTTTGCCTGTAGTGCAGAACGGTGGAAAGCTGGTAGGAATACTTACTCTGGATGATATTGTCAAGGAAAGCATGGTGCTGGCTACGATGGTTTTGGCCACATCAAATGGAACTGGCTCCTCAAAATCAAGCAAAAAATAACCGCCACCAAAAACTCTGGTGGCGGTCTTAACCCCTCTGATTCCCCTTTATTGATTACTGCATTTAGAACTATCTGCATTGTCACCGACAGCAGTTGCTGTTCCTGAATGATGCCAGTGTTGGAGCCGATTCCTCACTGCGGGTCACGGCTGATAACTAGGTCTCCACCAATTTCATGGTTATCGCTCCAACATCGCAGGTTATGGCGCAAAGGCCGCAGCCAAAGCACTCGCTCTCATCGATAGTCGAGATGGAAGAATTACTCATTGATATAGCTCCGAAAAAGCACCGATCCACACAGTCCTCGCAGCCGATACAGAGATCCTCATCCACCTCTGCACGAAAACGGCTCTTCTGTAATATCTGTTCAATAGTGCCAATCTTGATACCGATAGCGAAGATATCGCAGCAGCACCGACAGCAGTTGCATATTGCGGTCAGCCGACCCGATTCGCTGGCAGGCCATGTGTGAACCAGTCCTGCTTTTCCCGAATCAGCGGCAATAGCGATGGCCTCTTCCGCAGAAATGCGCCGGCCGGCGCCCCGGCTGACGGCATATTCCGCTCCGCGATTAAATTGCAGGCAAACATCAACAGGAAGATCACACGCTTTTATTGATCTGCGGCAAGTACAGGGAACCACAGCGATCGAGTCTGCGTTCCTGATCAGATAGTCAAGGTCCTCTTCGGGCAGAAGATTGCCAAGATGACCGCTTCGCTTAATGGCTTCCAAGTCTGGAAGTACCTTAATAGATTGTACATACGAGTCTCCAAGTCCACCGGCCATTGTTGCAGCCCACTCATTATCGCGAAAATCCTTCCACAAGCTGAGGAGTTCATCGTCAACCCATTTCTCATCGCTGGAAAGGTTGGCATCGTGCAGCTGGGTCATATCATGGGGGAGACAATACACCCCTTTGCTGGTGCGGATAACCAG
>CAZJQZ010000152.1:0-5564 GCA_964548045.1 uncultured Dehalococcoidia bacterium
AATCACTGAGGAGCCCGGTGCGGGAATTCCGCACGCCGGGATCTGTGCGGGGGGGCGCCGGGTAACTGGCCGTTCTACCGCGACGACCGCTGACAGGGACGTCGCCCAAATAGTTGCATTATGGAGGTGTCTTATGAGGGCGTTATTTGGTTTCACCCTTCTTGCTATCCCGATTATTTTAGGCTGTGCACACGATTCCGCAGTGATCAAAGACGATCGGTTCTCGAAGGTTCGTGAACTCATCATTGAGGAGATCACGAACCGGCGAGTGCCCTCCATCGTCGTGGCGGTGGCAGAGGACGGCAAGATCGTATGGGAGGAGGCGTTCGGATGGGCTGATGTGGAGAATCGTGTTCGGGCCACCCCCAACACTATATATAGACTGGGCTCTATCTCCAAGACGATCACGGCTACCGGACTGATGCTACTTGTCGAAGAGGGAAAAGTGGACCTGGACAAACCTGTTATTGATTATCTACCAGAGGAGGTCAAGCCCCGGGTGTTTGAGGGAGAGATTCGTGACGTTACGGTCAGGCACCTGCTCAACCATCGTTCCGGCATGCCTGCCTATGCTGAGTCCTTCTTCGAGGATGATCCTGAGAATCCGCGCCCGTTCGCGGAGACCGTTCACCGATACGGGATAATCACATATCCGCCCGGTAGGGCATTCATCTACTGCAATCTTGGCTATCAGATGCTAGCGAGAATCATCGCTGAGGTATCCGGGATGAGCTATGCCGAGTTCATCGATGGCAGGGTGTTCGTTCCGCTCAGAATGGATCATGCAGTTGTATACGAGGGATTGCCTTTCAACAAGCAGTACGCTGTCAATTATACGCCGTCTTTCGAGAGAATCCCGTTGTACCTGGACAGTTATCCAGGAGCCGACGGCAACTGTGCGAGCGCCCATGACTTGATCCGTTTCGCGATGTTTCATCTGGGAGACAACCTTCCGGACCAAGAGATGATCTTGAAGGAACAGTCCATTACTGCCATGCAGGCGAAATATCCTCCCGGAAACGAGAGGTCAGGGATGGGCTGGGCTTTGGACGGCGACGAGCGCGGATACCGTTCCGTATACCACGGGGGCGAAGGGCCTGGCGTGGATTGCATGATGAGACTCTTCCCGGACGATGACATCGCGGCGGTCGTGCTGTGCAACTCCGAGTGTGAGAAGCTCTACGACATTCAGAAGGCGATCTTCGTTGCCCTGATCCCGGAACTGGGTGAGCCGGAACCTGCCGAAACAAGTTCCTCCAGTGAGCCCCCCATTGATCCAAACGAGATGTACGGCACTTGGAGGGGACGGATCACCACCTACGATAGAGATCTTGATGTAGAACTGGTAATCGACTCGATGAGAGTTTCTGTAGGTGTAGGGGATCAATCTCAAGGCGATGTCGAGGTTTCGGTGATCACCCCCACGTTCCTCATGGGGATGTTTGACGCGGAGATTCCAACTCCAGACAACGAGCGGTACCCCTACCGGAACCGGCTCACGCTGACTCGTGAAGGGGACAGGCTCTACGGGGCTGTGGTAAGCGTCGGTCGGCGTGAAGATCGAGCGGGACACTATGAGCTCGTATCCCGGGCAGTACTTCGGCGATGGCAGACGGATTGAGTGGGCGGTCTAACCACAGCATGCAGTGGAAGGCGCTCGGTCCGCGCCAACGCGGCTGCGGATTTCCATCCGCAGGCCGCCCGGCGCTGCGCGCCGTCCAACCTGCGGCTGATACAGACGGTCGTCTCGGCGGGCTTGCCCGCTTCGCCGACCGCCGTATATCCGCAGCCGCGTTATGCGGGCAATAGGTGCATGAGAGGACGCGAGGCGATAATGCCCAATCGGATAGCTGTCATCTCGGACATCCATGGTAACGTCTGGGCCCTAGATGCCGTTCTCGAGGACATCTCGGAGCGCAATGTAGGGTGTATCGTTAATCTCGGAGACAGCGTATACGGCCCGCTGATGCCCACTGAAACAGCGGAAATGGTATTGTCGCGGGGGATTACTTCTGTTCGAGGCAATGAAGATCGTTTGATCGTCTAGGGCGAGATGACGTCCAGTCAGGATTCCACCATTAAATCTGTCAGAGGGCAGCTGAGCGACCATCAACTTCAGTGGCTGAAGTTTCTGCCAGCCACGATGGAGCTTGGAGGTAAGTTGTTGCTTTGTCATGGCACGCCGGAGAATGACGAAGAGTATTTGCTGACAAAGGTGAGTGCGTCGGGCGTAGCCTCGCGCAGTGCCGAAGATCTTGAGGAAATGTTAGCGGGAATTGAATTTGAAGTGATCCTGTGTGGCCACGATCACACTCAGGCAGAAGTTCGTCTTCCGTCAGGGCGGATGGTGCTGAATCCGGGCAGTGTTGGCTTGCCTGCATTCACTGATGAGCTGCCACTGCCGCATGAGATTGCAGTTGGTTCCCCGCACGCCCGCTACAGCATACTTGAGCAATCCCGTCTCGGGTGGAGCGCTGAACATTGTGAAGTGGAATACGATTGGGAGCGGGCAGCCGAAACAGCGGTACGAAGTGGTCGCTCTGATTGGGGACACTGGCTACGCACAGGGCTATCCGCATAACAACTGCATGAACCTGCCAATGTCGCCGGTCGCGCGGCTTGCATGGCAAACCGCGCGCCTTGGCCGCGAAGCGGCCCGCCCTTGCAGTTTATGCTGACGTTAGCTCGATTGAAGATGAGAGCAGGTAGTATATAATTTACTATTGACAAACGATTAGTCAATCGATATCATCAACGTAAGACATATGAGCTATCGATGGAGGAATAATATGAATACGGTTACACTTTCGCCGAAATTTCAGGTTGTGATCCCAAAAGCAATACGCGAGTTGCTTAGATTAAAACCAGGGCAAAAGATACAAGCAATAGTCTATCAAAATCGCATAGAGCTGATTCCGGTGCGCTCAGCTAAGAGAATGAGAGGATTTATAAAAGGCATAAATACTTCTATTAAGAGAGATAAGGACCGGATATGAATATTGTTGACTCTTCAGGCTGGCTTGAATTTTTTGCTGATGGGCCAAATGCTGATTTCTTCGCTCCGGCTATTCAAGATACCAAGCAGCTTATTGTGCCAACGCTGAGCATATTCGAGGTATTCAAGAGAATATTGCAACAACGAGAAGAGGGAGAAGCTCTTCAAGCTATTGCATTGATGCAGCAAGGCACTGTGGTAGAGTTGACATCAATGTTGGCTCTCGAGGCTGCAAAATTGAGTCTTGAAGAAAAACTACCACTTGCCGATAGTATCATGCTTGCTACTTCAAGGGCATATGATGCTACGTTGTGGACGCAAGATTCAGATTTTGAAAATATTAGCGGCGTAAAGTTTGTTCTTAAATAGTACTATATCGAGCTAACCATAGCATTCAGCTGACACGCTTCGGCGTCACGTGGCCTGCTGCGCACGCCACGCGCCACTTTGCGTGCAGCTGATGCGAAACGTTAGACAGGTTTTACAGATAGTGAACCTATTACTTTTGCCAATTGCTTAGGGGAAGTTCCGAGAAACAGCAGAGATCTTACTATCAAATCAATCGAGACAGATGGATCTCCTGCTTCCATCTTTGCAACTCGAGATTGACTGGATTGGATAGAATGAGCAAGCTGATCCTGGGTAAGTTTCTTCCTTCTGCGCCTGTCTTTCAGATATTTGGCCAGTGCCAGCTTCATTTCGATGAATGCTACTTCTTCGTCAGAGAGTTCAAGGAAATCACTGGCAGTCCCAATTTTCCAACCAGCTTTTTCAAGCTTTTCTTTCTTGCTTTTTTTCATAACTCAATCCATTTCGTCATATGCTTTCAGTCTATTTTTAACAGATTCTATTATCCCCTTCGGTGTTTTTTCAGTCTTCTTGCTAAAAACTTCAACAATAACTATTGCATCCCGATCGATTCTATATATGATTCTCCAAGTGGCTGTTCGATCAACAATTCTCAATTCGTGGCACCTTCGACCGATCGATGGTACCGGGCGAGAGTGCGGAAGGTTAAGCTTTTCACCAAGTTGAAGCTGACGAAGCAGGAATCCTGCCTCAAGGCGGGCCTGTTGAGAAAAAGGTGGAGTTCTCACTTCGCCTTCAAGCCAGACGAGGGGCTTATCCTTCATAGTCATGATTTAATAATATGTCACATATGACATATTGTCAAGTGCAATAAATGAGCCAACAGGCAACTGTCTAACCTCCGCTTGCAGCATACGGTTCTCCCTGTCACGGCCCTTGCTGGGCAAGGCCGGCGCCAGGTTAGCCCCGCAGCTGAAGCGCAATTGTTAGACATCGGGAAGGGAGAGTGGAGTATCAAGAACGATGTGATTGGACTCATTCTTTGGATTCTTGTCGCTTTGGCAGCCGGCTGGGTGGGTTCTCAATTCATACCGGGAGCTTGGTACGAGTCACTTTCCAAGCCACCCTGGAACCCGCCGAGCAGTGTGTTCGCTCCAGTGTGGACATTCCTCTATCTGCTCATGGGAGTCGCGGCATGGTTGGTTTGGCGGGAGGCCGGGTTCTCGGGTGCGAGAGTGGCGCTGTCTTTGTTCATCGTCCAGCTAATGCTGAATTCACTGTGGTCGTACCTGTTCTTCGGCTTGCAGAATCCGATGTTTGCTTTCTTTGAGATCATCGTTCTATGGTGTTTGATTCTGGGGACGATTGTTGGCTTCTGGAAGGTTCGGCCAGTTGCAGGTGCCTTGCTCATCCCATATCTCTGTTGGGTGGGCTTTGCATCAGCGTTGAATTATCAACTTTGGCGACTGAATTTGTAGCGTTGGATTCGGGGCCAATTGTCTAACGGTTCGCTGAAGCTGCCGAACTTCGTCGTCAACAAGTGGTCCAAAATATGCTTGACAAATGTATATGACAGCAATATACAAAATATATGGATTATAACTACACATTTCTGGATTGGGAAGGTTTTGACTGGGACGAAGGGAACCTTCTTAAGAACTGGGAGAAGCACGGTGTTTCGGCGTCTGAGTGCGAACAGATATTCTTCAATAATCCATTGATCTCAGGTTTGGATGAGAAACACTCCAACCGAGAACCAAGGTACTACGCGCTTGGGATGACAGATGCGAAGAGAATGCTATTTGTCGCATTCACAGTACGAAAAAACAAGATTCGTGTCATTTCGGCCAGAGAAATGAGCCGAAAGGAGAGAAAGGTGTTCGACAAGTCATGAAAAAGAAGAAAAAGATACCAAAGTTCACTTCTGAAGAGAAAGAACGTCAGTTCTGGGCAAAGGAAGATTCGACAGAGTATGTGGATTGGGAGAAAGCAAAGCGTGTTGTTCTTCCAAAGTTGAAACCATCATTGAAAACAATCTCTCTGCGACTACCCGAGCTTATGCTTGCAGAACTCAAGTTACTGGCGAACAAACGCGATATACCATATCAATCACTTTTGAAGATATTTCTAGCTGAACGGATTGATCAGGAACTGAAAGATCAGAGACAGATGTGAGGCCTAACTGCTTTCAGCTGTCGGTCTTAGCTGTCACGCCGGCTGCAGGGCACCCGCCGCGCCAGCCTTGCGCCCGCCGCTGATG
>CAZJQZ010000153.1:0-5555 GCA_964548045.1 uncultured Dehalococcoidia bacterium
TGTCATAATCACCCTCGATCCTCAGATTTGTATTACCCCAATACATATATCCATCATCCAGCAGTTTCACATTACCGCTAAACAACCCCACATCATTTATAGTTGCGGTCGTTTTAACAGGCCCGTCAACAAATAATGCAGTATCCGGGGTGATGCCTGTATAGTTTATATAAAGGCCTACAATATCATCATCCGATGCTTCAAGATGTAATAAATGTGTTCCTAAGCCTGGATTACCGGTATGTTGGTTCAGCTCAAAAAGATTTCCCGAGGCAGCCCCCTCCCATGAATATAGCATCCCCCCGGCTGGATTAGTGAAATTCCAACTCTGTGTATAATTTCCGAGATTTATGATTCCATTCCCGGTGGGATCGTCAATTTGGTCTAAGGCAATAGCAGGATCCTCAAATGCGGGCGCAGCAGATGCCCCATTGGATGTCAACACCTGGCCCTCCGTGCCAAGTAAGAGATAGTGTATATCTCCCGAGCCGTCAGAATAAAACAATCGCCATGTGGGAGCGGTCAATAATGATATCTGATCATCCTCCTCTAAAAACCTGGATACATCTGAAAGTGTGGCATAAAGGCTCGCCTCGTTTGTCAGTGCATCCTCCTTTCCAGCTATATCAGACGCATTATTATTAATATCTATTCTGTGCTTCTGTAATGAATCTATCTGATCGGCATTTGTGAGAATGTTCCAGTTTACAGCCTGCCGTAATTCTTTCCTGAAGGATACACCGTCTATGATCGTATCGGGCTGGCCTGAAACTGAAAGAACAGCTACAAATAGTATGATACACGTAACAAGTTTTCTCATATGTCATTTATTATCATGCCAGATTCCATCTCCATAGTCATCATACCAGATGCCACCTTCATCATCGTCATACCAGATATTTTCTTCCTGTTGCCTGGTCCCGGTTACTTCCACCAGAGTATTTGCATCGTGGATCCTGAAAATGATTCTTTGTCCGGGTGAGGAATACCATGGTTTATCTTCAATTAGCACGAACTCGTCTCCGCTCAAGATTTTCGTAGGATTAGAAGTGGAGGCTCCCAGGATCTCGATATGCTTTCCGTACATATCTTTGGTGATCCCCGTTACACTAACCAGGGTTTTGAAAGATGTATTCTCGGGGATCCGGTATTGCTCCCTGCCTCTTTCCACATTCAGTACGATAGAATCCACCGGGACATCCACGGGATCTTGGTTGACTATGGCGCCTACATAGATCTTCGGAAGGGCGATTACAATATTTTCAAAGAGGAAGGTTGCCGCTGTCATTTCCTTGTCACGACTGCGGACCGTATTACGCAGGATCATCGGCCTGCGGGAGGATCCCGCTATGTACCGTTCCGTGTCCCGGCTGTTCTGATAAATGATGATGAACTTCTCTCCGGAATATCGCTCGATGAAATCATAAAGCCGGATCCCATCGCCTCCCATGACCAGTTCCAGTGTATTGGTCATCTCGGTGGTAAGCTCTCCCCTTTCTCCCCGGGTATAATCCTTCAGGGTGTCATCGATCGCTGTAAAGCTGTGCATGAGCTCGCCACGGCGAAGCGGAATGGTCGCAACTTCCCGGTTAATATTGGGTGAAGGATACGATTTGTCCTTATCGATTTGGTCGGTACAGATAAGCCATACCTTAAAGCTCAGCCGGCCCCCGGCAATAAACTGATCACCGATTGCTTTAAGATTTCCGATGCTGCCCATTGAGGCCATTGACTTCAGGAATGATTATTTGCAACTTAACCGGGATCGCGAACAGTTAAAAGGACACATTTACCTGGAGACGCTATTCTCGATATCCTCAATGATCCTGGTCCTGTTGCGTATCTCCCTTACCTGGCGGTCTCCGATATAAGCGACTACGCCTTCTTCTTTCAGCTGCTGCAGGAGCTCGATGGTTGATTCTATCAGCTCTATCAACGCAGGATCCATCGAAGAGGCTTCCGGAATGTTAACTGTTGTGGTAGGTCCTCCCTTTGCAAAGCCTCTGGGAGCAAGCTTATCTGTTTCTCTGACAGAAACATTCTGCATATTCAGTGATCTGAGCGTGCCGGCCTGCCTGGCCGCTTCGATCAGGTTGATAAATGGCCTCAAATTCGGGTTAAACATTCCCTCCTCCGGGATCACGTATTCGTTTTTATGTACGACCCCTGCCGGTTCGTACTTATCCCCAAGCCCGGTGGGACCACCGCTGAAATACTGTGAGGATTCAGAGGAGCTGCTTCTGGTTAATGCAGCTTTGGCTGTCTGATATACACCTTCGACCAGGGCAGTCAGAATAGCTGCTTTTACTAAACCTGCCGGAGCAGTTGCAACACCCTCCACCCAGATCTGGGCTATTTTTGCGATAACATATTTATGGAGATAATCAAGCAGGGCTAATAAACTTGATTTCAGGAATTCACGCATATTAAATTCACCTTCCTCAAAAGCACTGGTCATGGCTTGAGACATCTTACCTGCGAATTCATAATACTGGTCTTCCCTTTTTTTCAATAGAGCTTCATGTTCTTTAAGCTCTTTTTCTGCTTGCTCTTTTCTTTCCTGGGCAGCTTTTTTCTCAGCCTCCTTCTCCTCATCTCTGATCCTATCGGCCTCGGCCTGTTTTTTCTCCATGATCTGGATCTCCAGATCCAGGATCCTGTTGTCGATTGAGACAATCTCCTCGCCGGCCTGTCTCCTGATTTCTTTCTCTGCTTCCAGGTATTTTATCTTCATCTCAAGTAGCCTATCTTCGTATTCCTGCTGGGTGATCTCCTGGTTCAAAAGCTTTTGTTTGAGAAGACTCAACTCTTCCTGGTACAGCAGCTCCAGCTCAGTCAATAGAGCATTTTTGGCTTTCTCGCGCTGCTGAGCCTCCTCTTCCCTTCTTTTTTGCTCTGCTTCCCGCTTTTTTTTCTGTTCCTCCTCTAATTGAGCGAGTTTTGCTTCCTGTTGTTTTCTCTCCAGCTGGGCAACCTCATAAAAATGATCTTTCAGTGCTTCACGTTCGTTCACCAGCTGATCGATCTTCATCTGAATAAATTCTTTTTCATCAGCGGACGCAGTTTCAAGTGCCTTGCGATTTTCCTTGATCCGATTTTCAACCGATTCAGTGTATAATTCGACAGCTCTTTTCTGTGCTTCTTCCTGTTTGATGCCATTTTTGACCAGGCTCTGTGTGATAACCTCAATTTCTACCAAGGCCTTCTGCAGGTTTTCCGCGGTGAATTTATCCATCATCTCCTCGCGTAATTCCTTGATGCCTTTCGAAAGCCAGGTCAATGCTTCCACAAGATCTATTGCCAAATTGATGATATTAATGAAGACCCCGCTTGATCTCTTCCCGAGAATATTTAAGAATCGATCCCAGGCATCCTTCAAATTGGAGATCCGTCCTCCCAGTGTTCCGGATATTTCAGCCATGCTACCGGATATGCCTTCCATTTCACCCAGCCCCAGGATATATTCCCGAATTGAATCCGCAGTAAAGGCAACTTGCGTTTCAATTCCTTTGAATGTGAATTTGACCTGGTCACCTTGCTTGGATGCCCGGATCCCGAATTCCTTCAGCCTTTCGAACTCACCTGTCTGCGCATCGATAATCGCCTCGGTCAGCTGATCGAAATCCTTACCCATGGATGCTGCCAGATCTCCCAGCTTCCGCATCTCCTCCCTGGAAGGTTTGAATCCCTGGTTAACAAGCTTGACGAATGCACCCGTTAGTCCTTCAAGCTGGAAAGGTGTTTCGGCTGCAAATTGCTGCAGCATCTTCATTTCCTTTTGTGCAGCCTTCTGGGAGCCTAAAGCAACTTTAAGAATTGCCTCATATTTTTCAAATTCTTTACGGACTTCGATTATTTTCGAAACAAGCTTCTTAAATCCAGCAACAAGAGCGGCTATCCCGACAACAGGAAGAAGAGCTCCCATTTTCTTCAATACACCATTTACTCCCTTTCCACCGGCACGCACCTTTTTATATTGTGTATTGACTTTCTTCAGCTCGCTGTTCAGCTGATTCCATTTTTTCGGATTTACGGCTTTCGATGTGGCATTCAGCTCACGGGTAAGCTCCCTCTTGCGCTTGCTCAGCTGCTTGGCGGACATCTCGGTGATCTTCAGTTTCCCGTTGAGCTCCTGAAGTCGTTGCTTCTCCGTTCTTATGGCCTCATTGTTCTGTTTGATCTGTTTATTCAGATCCTTCCAGGCTTTGGTATTCTTTTTTCCCTGGGCTTCGAGTTTTGTTTTGTTGATCCGCAGCCTTTCATTCTCTTTGTTCAGCCGCTTGATCTCCCCTTCCGTTTTACCTATCTCGTGATGCAGCTTATTGGCGCCTGTGGTCCGGAATTCGGCCTCGATGATATCTTTTTTCAGGGACATTACGTGGGTATTTCAACATGAATGGTATTAACCTTTGCTGTGGTGCCCTGTCGCAGATATTCAAGCAAACCCAGACGCAACCGATGGTAGGCATAACCGAACAGATAGCCATATAAAGGCTGATTGTAGATGGGATGATATATTTTCTTGCGTTTTCCACTGGCGGTTTTTCGCAGGTCCATGAATCGGATCTGTGCCAGGTAATCGATGATCAGGCTTACTCCTCTTTCGCTTCGTTTAACATTGAAGATCCTCGATTGGAGATGCCGGGCAAGAGTTCCGGTACGGCGGTTATAATAGGTTTCCAGGATCCCCCTTTGTTCATGGAGGAGTTTTTCTGCAGTATCTTCCAGGACAGTTGCAGAATGATCGACAAAAGAAAGCCCCTTTTTGTATTGCTGTGATAGCATAATACAAAAAAAGGGGCCAAAGCTTTATATGGAAAGGACAGTTAGGCGATCCTGATCATCATCCATTTGAGGGAAAAGCCGGACTTTTCCGGATCACGCACCCATTTATATCCTTCTTCCAATAACCGGTCATAGATTAATTCTTTACTAATGTATTCGGTAGGATTTAATCTATTAATAGCATCATGGATCTCCGTGGTTGTGAATAGATGTGTTGCTTCTTCGGTATTATCGGCTGGCACGTAAATAGTCATGAATCTTTCTAAGATTATTTCAGTGAAATAAGACATCCTTTTCTGTAAAGGTTTGTATTGGAATAATCTCTATTCCAAAAGGACTTTTGGCATCTGCCCTTTCTAGGGCACGGGAGATTGAGGGAAATGGGGATTGATGATGAATTCTTTTTCAAATTCATACCAGTCAGGATCATCCAGATCTTTATAATCTTCTTCTGTCATTTGCGATCTTACAAATTCGAATTCTTCAGGTGGGATTCCCAGTTCTTCAGCAGTGGGATATACCTTATTCTCTAGCCATTTTTTCTGTTCGCAAATAAGATTGTAGAATTTGATCGTCTGATTATAAAAGGGGCAGAATATTCTGAAATTCTTTGGTATGCGAAATTCACCATCCTGCTCAAAAACTATTTTCTTACGAGCAATTAATTCAAGCCGGTCAAACATTTCCGCTGAACGCGGCGCATCATTCCATTTAGAGATCATGGCCTCATATGCTTTCTTTGTCTTATTATGTTCCCTGGTAAAAAGAAA
>CAZJQZ010000154.1:0-5549 GCA_964548045.1 uncultured Dehalococcoidia bacterium
ATCTGGCGAAATCATTCAATCAGATGGTCATTGATTTGAAGGAGACTACCGCTTCGCGTGATGAGTTGGAAGCAGAGGTTTCTCAACGAAAAGAGGTACAGGAAGCACTCCAGAGAGAGAAAACGAACCTTCATAACATACTTGAAAACAGCGGTGATGGCATAATCATCGTCGATCGCAATGAAACAGTACGCTTTGTCAACCCGGCTGCACGGGTACTTTTTGGGGAGGCTGCGGAAGAACTCCCGGGTAACTTGTTCGGACTCCCGGTGGTGGCTGGGGAAACAACAGAGATTGATATTGTTTGTGAGAGTGGAGAAACGGGTACGGGAGAAATGCGGGTAACAGAAACGGATTGGGAAGGCGAAAACGCTTACCTTGCATCAATTAGAGATGTCACAGCACGCAAGCGCACTGAAGAGGAACTTCGCGCATCAAAGCTGCAACTCCAGGAAACCCTGGACCAGTTCAAAGACTCTCGAGAGTAGCCAGTTACTCTGTCAAAGGAAGAATCGGGTGGAGTTCGCCGTCATGTTGCGGATTCACCTCTCCAAAGAATACCTGGCTGCATAATTCCCATTTCAGTCTCGCTTTGATAATATCAGTGCATTTGATGTGTTATCGTCCTTCATCGAGAGCGTTTCTGGTCACCATTAAAATTTGCTCTTCAGTGACCGGTTTTTGAAGAAGGTCGAAGTCCACTCCGTCACTCTCCGCACTTGCGAGATCATCGAAATATTCTTTATAGAAGCCTGTCACAATGTAGATTGGGGCTTTAACGCCGATTTTGCGCAGTTCACGCAGGGTTTGAACTCCATTCATTCCAGGCATCTTGAGGTCAAGGAAGAACAAATCGTAATCGGTCTTCTTAGCCTCATCCAATCCCTTCTCACCGGATTCCACGATATCGACTGAACAGCCGACACCTTCGAGCGCCATGGCAAACGCCTTCCTGACGGCCTTGTCATCCTCTATCACAAGGATGTGCTTACTCATCTTCCTTCCCTCCCGTTTTTTCATCCTTCTCCATCATAGTGTCCCATTCTTTCCGTACTATGTATCGAAGCCCAGCCATCTGGCCACAGCGTCCTTGGTAATATCCCCGATCATCCTTCGCTGTGGGGGCGGGTGTGTCTTCACTGTAGTTGGCGTGGCTATGACTCGATTGAGTGCCGCCATCGCCGGATCCTTAAGCACATCCACAATTTCCAGAGAATGACGCTCCGGGACTTTCTCTTCGAGGAATCCTTTAACAGCCTCAATGGCATCCAGTGAACGGGGTAAAGAACCGGTGATGTATAGAGCAATTCTAATTGGAGTATTTTCATCAAAAGATGTCTCCAGAGGATCTCCGAGAATGCTGCTCACTACCAGTTGCAATTCATCGGTATCCAGCGGCTTCCTCATCAGTTCAAACTCAAGGCCTTCACGCCGGACTCCTTTCAGTTCCTGAAGGAACGCAGCGTGGAAAGCCGTGACGATATACACCGGCGCCTCGGTTATTAATCGCAGTTGCCGAAGGGTTTCAACCCCATTCATCCCAGGCATTTTAAGATCGAGAAGGACAAGATCATGAGGCTTATCTCTCTCTGCGCGGATACCATCTTCTCCTGATTCGGCAGTTGTCACTTCGAAGTTCATATCTTCAAGCCACAGCGAGAATGATTTACGTATCGATTGCTCATCATCTATTATGAGAATACGTTTGGCCATGTTACCTCCCTTTTTCTTTCCCGGTCATCCCTTTATCTTTGTTCTGTTTTGTTTTTCAGCCGGCAATGTGACTACGAGCCGGGTTCCTCCACCCGGTTCGCTCTTGCAAATTATGTTTCCCCCGTGGTCCATCACGATATTGCGTGTGACAGTAAGCCCAAGCCCCGTACCCTTCCCAGGCGGTTTGGTAGTAAAGAACGGGTCAAAGACCTTGTTCAAATCTTCAACAGGTACTCCAACACCGGTATCCACAATCGTAACCTGAACGAACTCGCCCACAGTTCGAATATCGATACTGATTTCCTTTCTTTCGCTCGTTTGCACGGCATCCAATGAATTGGCAATGAGATTAAGAAACACCTGTTGTATTGTATTAGCTCTCACCTGAACTCGGGGAAGCTCTTCGGCTGTATTTCGTACGAGACTGACGTTCTCCCTTTCGATACGGTAACTGAGTAACCTGATTACACGATCCAGAACTACATTGCAATCAAGAGTTTCGTATTCTTCCTGATCGCCCATAGTAGAAAAGGTCAGCAAATTATTAACTATGTCGGCACAGCGGATGGTTTCATCTACGATATCTTGAAGAATCGGATAGCGTTTATCAACCTCATCGGTGTATTTCATGCAATACCTGGCAAACTGGAGAATCCCCGTCAGCGGATTGTTTAACTCATGAGCAACCCCTGCCACCATGGTACCAACCGCGCTCATCTTTTCTGCTTGAATGAGCTGCTCCTGACTGGCTTTCAGTTGCTCGTGAGCCTCTTGGAGTCGGACATGGGTAGTACGAAGTTCCTCTTCCGCCTCTCTGAGTTCGGTAATATCCCGAACGGTCTCGCCTATCCCGATTGGTTTTCCCGCATCATTGAAGATTATCGAGATGCTCATTTGACAGAGGAAAGAGGTCCCATCAGACCTGACGTGCCACATTTCACCATTATAGCTGCCTTCTTCATGAATCTGCTGCCAGGTTTCTTCAAGGAGCGGCACCTGCTCAACCGCATAGAAGATCGAAATGTGTTTTCCGACCAGTTCTCTCCGCGTATAACCGTGCATTGTCGCAAAAGTGCTGTTGACGGATATCAGATTACCTTCCAGATCACAGAATGCCATACCTTCAGTACTTTGTTCCATCACAGAAGAGAGATGATTCAGCTCTTCTTCCCGCTGCTTGGTTCTGGTGATATTCAGGCAAATGCCCTCAATCGCAATAAGACTGCCATGCTCATTAAATACGCCTCTATTCGATTGGGTTATCCACCGTTCATTTCCTTCCGGATCAATTACTTTGTACTCCCAGACTGGAGTGATTTTCCCCTCTGTCAAATTCGACCACTGCTCCCGGAAATAGCTGTCGGAATCCGAATGTATTATATCTCGTAACAGAACCGGTTTTTTCAGAAAATCCTCGGGAGGATATCCGAATGCCTGAAGGCACATCGGGCTGATATATTCGTAGACTCCCTCAGGGAAAGACATCTGATATAACACTCCGCTCATTGTTTCGATCAAACGCCGATATTTCTCCTCACTCTCACGGAGAGTCAGTTCAGCCCGTTTGCGCTCAATAGCATAGTTCAGGGCCCGGGATACTATCTCAGCCGATACCTCCCCCTTTACCAGATAATCCTGCGCGCCGGATTTGACCGCCTCTATCGCAATCGCATGATCAGATAAAGCGCTATTTATTACTATCGGTATATACGGCGACTGAGACTGCACTTTGTGGAATGTCTCCAGTCCCTGGCTATCGGGGAGCCCAAGGTCCAGAAGTACCACGTCAAAACTGTCTTCGGAAAGGTGTTCCAAACCGGATTGTGCACGATCCGCAGATACCAGCTCGTAATCCCGATATCTACTTCTCTCAAGTAAAGCCTGTATCAGGCGAACATGCTGAGGTTCATCCTCTATCATCAGTATCCGTACTGGTTTTGTTTTCATGCATGTCTTCCGTTCTTCATCATCAGCTATATGATTGATACTATATCATGGCTTCGGGCTTTGCAATTCCAGCATGGAATCCCCCGATTACTCATTACCATCCGACTACATAATTGTTTAGCAGAAAATGGACTTTTGTTCCGATTCTCTAACGCAGATAGTTGTATAATTTCACCTTTTTGTTCCGCCATTTGTGTGGGGATTTTCCTTAGCTAAAGGGATCTATCAATCTTAGCTATCTCATAGAGGCTACGATGGCAGCATATGAGGAAATCCCGACAGCACTCCATGCGGCTATATCATTTGCATTCATATCAGAACTATTCCTTTACTATTGCGCATCATTTTATTGATTGCCTTCCCTCATTACATCAACATTCACATATTTCCTCGCGAGTTCTGTCCAGTCCGAACCACCTTCAGCTATCACCATTCCTGTTGCCTCATCCTACAATAACTAAGGTAAGCTAGTCAATAATAAAATGAGCTATATCGGGAGGATGTCAGGAAATTGGACTTTCGGGGGGCAAATAAGGTATAATCCGAAGCTGAGCCGGAGTGGCGGAATGGTAGACGCGGCGGTCTCAAAAACCGTTGGGAGTTAATCCTGTGTCGGTTCGACTCCGACCTCCGGCACTTCTCAGTTGAGAAAGCCCTCCTTGCCGGGTAGTGTAATGGCAGCACAACGGCCTTTGGAGCCGTCCGTCCGGGTTCGAATCCCGGCCCGGCAGATCAGGGGACAAACATATTCTTTTTTCGCCATACCCCGGTATGGTATGTGGCAAATACCGAATTTGATTGTAATTCGGTTTACTACCTAGAGATCGTTCCCGCTACGCACTCTTCCCCAGATAGCAACGGACCTGGCAAGCGAACTAACAGTTGCAGAGCACTCCTCAGTTCCGTCGTTGAAGCAAAGCCTCATATAGTTATTCAGCACCAATGTGCCAACACCATCGATGGCTGGGCGGACGTATTCGGGATGCCCATGACCGTTTGCGCGACATGGCAGGAGAGAATGTTGATCAACGGATAGCCAGTTCCCTGCTAATGATCTCCGCCAAAATAGGCCCGGTTATCCCCTTCACTAGACAAGAAATCGCCGACATGACCGGCATTACCACAGAAACTGTTATCAGGGTAACACCCGGTTAAAAGAACAGGGCATTATCAGCACTGCCCGGGGCGAAATCACCATCATTGATACAGACAGGCTGCGCCTCTTTGGCGAAGGCGTGTCATGAAATATACGCCTGCGCATCCACAACAAATCATGCCCCGATAATTATAAAAAAAGAAGCTCGTAATTTCTGATATAATCATCTTTGGGCTAAAAAAAGCTGATAAAAGGGGATTTCTAGGTGAAAAAAGCATTAATAATTATCGTTTCCATTTTGCTGATACTGGGCATAGGCGCACTTTTCGCTGCCGGATATTTTCTGGGCAACGTGCCCATCATCTCCGACCTGCTGGGAACGAACGAACAAAGGGACCTGGGAGTCGAACTGAGCGTGGAAAGCTCATACAGCGGGCTGGATGCCCTTAACCACCCGGTCACCGTCGAAGACCTGAGGGAGATCGTCGCCAACCCGCAATCATTTACCAGTGCGCACACTACGCTCACGGAGGAAGAGGTTTCATCCCTGCTGGCAATAGGGCATATCCCCAATTTCCCTTTTCGGACGATACAGCTTGATTTCGGCGCTGACGGAACTGTGAGATCATCCGGCGTTCTTGATACACAGACCCTACAGGCTTTGATCGATGATGTGGGTATTTCCAATGAAACCATCGACAAGATTATGGGTTACGTTAAAACCGGGAGATATGTAAATTATTACGTCAAAGGGAAATGCGGCATAATTAACAACCAGCTTTCCCTTGAGATC
>CAZJQZ010000155.1:0-5447 GCA_964548045.1 uncultured Dehalococcoidia bacterium
GTCAGGAACATCCATGCGCCTTCAGCAGAGGATGGACTTCTTGCCAGTTTGGCGGTACTCTTCGTTAAGGAACCGATCCGGCAAACACAAAAAGCAAGCGTCCAGCCTTCAATCCAACTGAGTCTGCAGGCATTGCCAACAAATCTGAGAATATTTATCATAGTTTCGGCGATATTCGCACTGGGGCACTTTGGTTATGCTTTCCTTCTCCTCAAAGCATTGGATATCGGAATCACAGATAAAAACACCATCCTTGTATACGTTCTGTTTTATGTCATCTACGCAATTTGCACCATCCCCTCCGGAGTGCTTTCGGACAAAATCGGGAGAAAGCCCATTCTGATGGCCGGGTATACGCTGTTTGCGCTAATTTCCTTCGGACTGATCTTCACCTCGAACACATGGACCCTCCTGCTGTTCTTCGGAATCTATGGCATCTTCTTCGCTCTGATCGACGGAGCGCAAAGAGCTTTTGTAGTTGATCTGGCCCCTGCCCATCTCCAAGCAACCGCACTGGGAACGTTCCACACTGCCGTAGGATTGGTAGCCCTGCCAGGGGGATTCATAGCCGGAATTCTGTGGGATGAGTTTAACCCGGAAACAACCTTCATTTACGGGGCTGCGCTGGCAATTATATCCGTGACAATGTTCCTTTTTGTAAAAGATAAGAACCGCAAAGGAGGTGAGATTTGCACTGGTTGATGTTCGCCCTGGCAATTATGTTTGAGGTTGGGGGAACCACCTGCCTGAAGCTTTCAGAAGGATTCTCAAAAACAACACCATCCATTCTTATTTTCATTTTCTACGGCCTGTCTTTCGCTGCCGCTGCCATAGCTGTCAAACGGATGGATATCAGCTATTTCTATGCCGTATGGGCTGCGCTGGGAATTGTGATAATAAGCATCATCGGGATGACATACTTCAAAGAACCGTTCAGTCTGATTAAAATAATTTCGATTGGATTGATTGTCGTCGGAGTGGCCGGTTTGCAATTCAACGGGGCCAGCCAGTAATATAGAGATATGAAATACGCTGTTGTGATTCCTGATGGCGCTGCTGACTGGCCTCTTGAAGATCGTGGTGGCAAAACCTGCTTTGAGCTTGCCCGCAAACCAAACATGGACGCTATGGCCAGAGAGGGTCGTGTCGGGCTGGCCAGCACGGTACCGGAAGGCATGGAACCTTCGAGCGCCTGTGCCTGCATGTCCATCATGGGCTACGATCCCGCGGTCTATTTTACCGGGCGAGGTCCCATTGAAGCCAAAAGTCTTGGCCTGCAACTCGAAGAAAATGAAGTGGCTTTCCGCTGCAACTTCGTGACCATCGAAGCCGGAAAGATGCGCAGCTTCAATGCCGGGCACATCAGCGATGCCGAATCGCATCCTATCATCGAAACCCTGAACGCAGAATTAGGAAATGAGCAAATCCGCTTTCGCCCTGGAGTCGGGTATCGCCATATTCTTACCATTAAAAACGGCCTCGATTGCCTTGGCGCTGAATGCACCCCACCCCACGATATCTCCGACCAACCTGTTGCCGGAAAGTTGCCCACCGGTTCCGGCAGCGAACTTCTACTTGAACTGATGGAAAAATCCAAAGCGGTTTTAGAAAATCATCTCGTAAACGCCGAGCGCAGAAATGCAGGCAAACTGCCGGCATCGACGATCTGGCTTTTCTGGGGCGGCAAAGGAATAACGGATTTCCCTTCGTTCTCCGAGCGTTTTGGATTGAAAGCCTCCATGACCTCCGGGGTAGGGCTGTTGGAAGGGCTGGCAAGCCTGACCGGGATGACCGTGCTCAAAATTGCCGGTGTCACCGACAACATAGATAACGATTATACGGCACAAGGCGAAGGGACCTTAAAGGCGCTTGAAGATCACGATCTTGTCTTTGCGCATATCGAAGCTCCCGACGAATCCGGGCATGAGGCACTGACCGACGAGAAAATCAAATCCATTGAGCAAATAGATAAACTGATTATCTCTCAGCTTCGCACCAGAGATGACCTGCGAGTGCTCGTCATGCCCGATCATCCTACGCCTATCAAGATCAGGACTCACGTGAGAGAACCTGTACCCTTCGTTTTGTGGGGGCCGGGATTCGAAGGCAATGGGGCCCAATCATTCTCGGAAAACTCCGGCAAAGCGACCGGTTTGTTCATTGAACACGGGCACGATCTGATTGGCATGATGACTCAAACAAAATGAACAGCTAAGCTTAAATAATGGCTAATCCGATTTCATATATCATCCGGGCGATTAAGACACACCGGGACAAGCTATGGTTCGATATCATCAAGGAGATATCTATCCTTGTCATATTGTATGAGATCTACGCCCTCTCACGGGGAAGCCTTAATGGAAAAACATCCGCTGCCTGCCAGCACGCATTGGATATCATCGATTTCGAGAAAGCCATTGGAATTTTTATCGAACTTGATATTCAGGATTTCTTTCTAGGAAGCTCTATCGGCCCGGATATCGCCAATTCCCTTTATACTTTTTTCTACTATCCTGTGTTAATCATGTTCGGCATCTGGGCCTACTGGAGACACCGTCCGAAGTATAAGATACTCCGCACCACATTTGTCATCTCCGCTGCCCTGGCATTCATGGTTTTCGCGCTCTATCCGGTTGCCCCTCCCCGGTTTTTCGACGGCGCTGTAGACCCCATTAGATGTGGACTAAATCTCAACTTCGTCGATACCCTGCCAGTCTATTGGAACGCAAACGACAACACCGCCCAACACTACTACAACCCATATGCCGCCATGCCCAGCCTGCACCAAGGCTGGACACTCATGGTGGGACTGGGCATCATCTGGATGACAAAGACATGGTACGGAAGGCTGATCGGAGCAATAATACCGATAGCCATGTTTGTGGGAATTACTTCCACCGGCAATCACTTTGTCCTCGATGCTGTTGGAGGAATCGTTGTTCTGGCAATAGCTTTCGGACTGACAGTATTGATACTGAAGAAAATGGGGAAATTCAATCCGCAGGAAGGCGGAAACACATCACAGCTACCCGATAAGGAAAAGGAAACATCTGAAACGCCCACAAGCTGATTTATAAAAGCACTATACGGTGTGGGTGGTGCCGCAGTGGGGGCATTTGATAGTGAACTTTTTGACGTTGGGCGGAACTCTCAATTTCGTGCCACAACCACAGTTGATCGTTTTATAATTGTTCTTCCGCCACATCAGATCGGAGACCTCGCGGGTTCGTTCCAGTTTGCCGGGATTCCCAACAGCGCCCTCCGAAGATGCCGCTCTCAAGCCGATGGCTCCGGTTCCGGCAAGCGCGGAAGCCGGAATTGCGCTTCCCCCACTCTGGTGAACCGATGCATAAGCATTATTGTAATCGGCAAATGAAGCGCCTCCCATTGATCGCAGGATGCGCACCCGTTCCGAGATGGGCGGATGAGTGCTGCTGAGATCGCTGGCAGCCATGCCTTTCTTGCGAAAGGGATTGGTGATGTACATCGGCGCAAGGGCCTTATTGGCCGTTTGCAATTGCGCGGTCGATCCACCGAGCTTTTCCAGTGCGGAAGCCAGGCCCTCCGGATATCGAGTGTACTGAGCAGACGAAGCATCGGCCAGATATTCCCGTTTGCGGGAAATGGCAAAGTAGATCAACTGTGCCAGTATCGGGGCAAGAATCATCAAAACAATTCCTACCAGCAACAGTATGATTTGCGCCTGTCCGCCTCCTCCACCGGAGCCCCTCCTTCCCGACATACCGCCCCAGAAAAGCATGTGCGTCACATACCAGGAAATCATTACAATAGCCCCCAGCAAAACACCGCACATGGTCATGAGCAGAACATCCCTGTTATTGATGTGGGCCATTTCGTGGCCGATAACGCCCTGCAATTCATCGCGGTTCAATTTCTGTAGAAGGCCTGAGGTGACCGCCACAGCGGCCTTTTCGGGGTTGCGACCGGTAGCGAAGGCATTCATGGCCGGATCATCAATGATGTAGATATCAGGCATGTGTGCCAGTCCCGAGGCGATCTTCATCTCTTCAACAATGTTGTAAAGGCGGGGGTTATCATCGCGTTCGATTTTCCTGGCTTTGGATATTGAGAGGAAAATATTATCGCCCTGGAAATAGGCGACCAGGCTCATTATTCCCCAGATGATAAGTGCTACGATCAAACCGGCCAGCGGATTGCCAAAGAAAGCCATCCCGATAAAGAAGCCAATCACCAGCAGCACGCCAGCCATGGCCGCTACCAGAAATATCGATTTGATCCGATTTGACCTGATCTGTTCCCACATAGTTCGGTTGTTGATTCCCTAAAAACTGACTTTGGGGACTTCTCTTTCCGCCGGTGCCTCAAGCTCGAAAAACTCACCTTCTTTGAAACTGAACATGCCCGCTATAACGTTAGAAGGAAACATCTGGGTTTTGTTGTTGTAGCCCAGCACAGCATCGTTGTAAAACTGGCGGGAAAAGGCAATTTTGTTTTCCGTGGAGGTCAGTTCTTCCTGCAACGCCAGGAAATTCTGATTTGCTTTGAGATCGGGGTATGCTTCCGCTACTGCCAGAAGCCGGGAAAGGGCTCCGCCGAGCGCTCCCTCTGCTTGAGCCTGCACTCCAACACCTTTGCCAACCGCTCCCTGGGCCTGATTGCGCGCGTTGGTCACCGCCTCTAGTGTTTCCCGTTCGTGAGAGGCATAACCCTTGACTGTTTCCACCAGATTCGGAATCAGGTCGTGCCTGCGCTTGAGTTGAACATCAATTTGCGACCAGGCATTTTTCATCTGGTTGCGCAGTCTGATTAACCCGTTGTAAATGACGATAAGCCCTATTAGGATCACCACTACAATTGCGGCAATAACGATACCTACAACCATCACATAACCTCCTTATTCTTTCACTTTTGAAGTTGAAAAACCTCGCCGAGAAAAGTTATAACGCGCCCCTGTGAATCAGCTTCCCCTGCAGAAGATGCCTGGGTGATCAGTTGCCCGACTTCACCAGCATCGAACCACAAACCGTCACCACGCGAGCAGGCATCTATGAGCACTTCGGGATTATGCCCCACCGTAGCCTTTTGCATTTTTTTGTGACACATAGGGCACCTGCGTTTCTTTTCATCGGATTTTGCCTCAGGTGAAGTCAGGATAGCATCCAGAGACAGCAGGGATTGTTCCAGTTGCATCGTTTCGAGCAGGAGTTCCAGTTCCCCGGCATCGAACCACACGCCCCCACAATCCGGGCAGTAATCAAGCTCGATCTGCTCGTGCTCGACCACTATCATAATGCTTTTACAGGCGGGACACTTCATGCAATCAAACCCCTAAGATTGGTTGTTCTGAGTGTAAACAATAGGAGTGATTGTGTCAAGTGAACACACTCTCGAATGAGTGGGAAATGAAAGATGGAGGCGACGGGCGGATTCGAACCGCCGAATAGAGGTTTTGCAGACCTCCGCCT
>CAZJQZ010000156.1:0-5439 GCA_964548045.1 uncultured Dehalococcoidia bacterium
AATCGAGCTTGAAACTGCTGATGAGGCCCAAAAGGCACCATCAGTTTATGGTGTTTTCAATCTAATTTATGACGGTAAATTGCTGGCAGATCGCTATATATCGACAACCCGCTTTCTGAATATTGTCAAAAAGGAAATAAAAACATAAAAATTCATTCTAGGCGACCGCCGGGGCGGTCGCAAATTAAGCCCGGTTCAGATATGATAGGCGTAAAACAGGCAAGGGTGACAAAGCAGAAACTGACGACGCCTGAAGTCGAGCGTTGGGCCTCAATGAGCAGGTCATACCAAATTATTCTGGACTCATAATAGCACATGAATGAACCTTCATCTAAATGGTCAAACCCTTGGTCATTTTTTGCCATCGCTGTTGGGTTTTCCTGGTTATTCTTAATTCCAGCTATATTGATAGGTAAAGAGGCCGATACTCCGCCTGTTGCACAACTAAGGTACGTTGCAGGTGTGGGTCCACTGATAGCTGCGGTTCTGCTCATATATCTTACTGGAAATAAAAAGGAGCGGAATGATTTCTGGCGACGGGCAATTGACTTCAAACGCATTGGTGCGAAATGGTATGCGGTGTTTTTCCTGCTTGTTCCGGGACTGACGGGAATCGGCGTGTTAGTGGATATCATTTCCGGTGGGGAGGGAGGTCACTGGGCAACCGACGCACCCTCTCTATCTGATCCCCTGGCGTTATTATCATTTGCACTTTTTGTATTGATATTTGGCCCGGTTCCCGAGGAGCTCGGTTGGCGTGGCTATGCGCTTGACCGCCTGCAAGCAAAGTGGAGTGCACTCATCTCTAGCCTGTTGCTTGGTTCTATATGGGCGCTCTGGCATGTGCCGCTGTTTTTCATTGAAGGCACGTACCAGCATGGGCTCGGCATCTTTTCTTTGTCCTTCTGGCTGTTACTTATCGGTATGATTCCGCAGTCCATCATAATGACGTGGGTATATAACAATAACAGGCGAAGCACGTTGTCCGCCGTGTTGATTCATTTCATGATTAATTTTGTTGGGGAACTGTTCGACCTGACAAGGCTTGCCGAATTGTATTATATCCTATCATGGATCGTGGCGGCAGTGGTTGTAATACTCTTCTGGGGCCCCAAGAGTTTGAAGCGAGAGGCCTAGCAAATATGTTAAATTCAGAAAGATAGCAGCCCAACACCTATGAGGACTCCCTTTGCAAAGAGAAAAAGCGCAATAACCTAAATGCAGGCGCAGGTTATGGCCAATCCAACTTCGAATTCAAACTAAAGCAATACCTGTAAGTGATGTCAGCGAGAAACTTTCTTCATTGACCGGCGGCGGTCAGCTTCCTTCATGAGCCGCTTGCGCAAGCGTATCGACTGAGGAGTAAGTTCCACTAATTCATCACTATCAATATACTCCAGCGCCGCCTCCAGTTCCGGTCGCCAGGCGGTCTTCAATACAATTGCAGCGTCTTTGGCCGCGGCACGTACATTGGTGAGCTTTTTCTGCCGGATGATGTTAACTTCCAGATCATTGTCCTTGCAGTGTTCCCCGACGATCTGCCCTTCGTATACTGCGTCCCCCGGCTCAACAAACGGGGTGCCCCGATCGGCAAGCTGATCAAGGGCATAGGCGGTAACCTGGCCGGTACCTCCGGCAACCATCACGCCGCTGGTTCTGCCCGGAATCTCTCCCCGGAAATCCCCGTATTCGAGGAAACGATGGTGCATGATGGCCTCTCCCTGAGTAGCGGTCAGCAGCTTCGAGCGCAAACCAATCAATCCGCGGGCAGGCACTTTGAATTCGATATGAGTACGGGTATCCGAAGCTTCCATGTTGGCCATCTCGGCCCGCCGGTTTCCCAGAAGCTGCATGACGGCCCCGGTGCTTTCGTTGGGAACATCAACTACCAGGAGTTCCAGCGGTTCCTGCAGTTTACCATCCCTTTCACGATAGATGACTTCCGGTTTGCCAACAGTCAGTTCGTAGCCTTCACGGCGCATGTTCTCCAGCAGAATTCCCAGATGCAGAATTCCCCGGCCCGAAACGATGAATTCGTCGCCTCGCTCCTCTAAACGAAGAGCCACATTGGATTTCAATTCCTTTCTCAACCGGTCCAGTATCTGCCGGCCGGTAACATATTTGCCTTCACGCCCGCTGAAAGGGCCATCGTTGATGCGGAACGTCATGTGAATGGTAGGTTCGTCCATGTCCACAGTTGACAGCGCCATAGGGTTATCAATATCGGCGATAGTGTCCCCTATATCGAACTTATCCAGACCCACTACGGCAAACAAATCCCCGACATCAATACGGTCCACTTCCCTGCGGCTTAAGCCATCAAAGCGAAAGAGCTGGCCAATTCTCTGTTTGGAATGGCTGCCTTCACGATCGATGACGATAATATCTTTCCCGGAATACAATGTCCCTGCGAACACGCGCCCAATGCCGATCCGCCCGACGTAGTCGTTGTAATCCAGTGTGGTTATCAGCGCCTGCAGAGGGGCATCAGCATCAAGCTGAGGGGCGGGGATATGTTCGATGATGGCATCAAAGACGTCGTGAATATCGGAATAATTCTGCTCATCCGGATTCACTGCCGCCCATCCATCACGTGCCGATGTGTAGATGGTGGGGAAATCGAGGGCATGGTCATCGGCCCCCAGGTCCACCAGCAGATCAAAAACCTCGTTGAGCACATCGTTGGGCTGAGCATCGGGACGATCCATCTTGTTGATCACCACAACCGGCCTCAATCCCATCGAGAGCGCCTTGGAGAGGACATAACGTGTCTGCGGCATGACGCCTTCAAAGGCATCGACCAGCAGGAGAACGCCATCAGCCATTCTGAGTACCCGTTCGACCTCGCCGCTGAAATCGGCATGGCCCGGAGTATCGATGATGTTGATGTGCAGTTCCCGTCCTTTACGATCGGTATAGTCGATAGCGCAGTTTTTGGCTAAAATTGTGATCCCGCGTTCACGTTCGAGGGGGTTGGAGTCTAGGATAAGATCCCCGGACAGCTCTCCCTTACGGAACTGGCCGCTCTGGCGTAAAAGCTGATCGACCAGCGTAGTCTTGCCGTGATCAACGTGCGCAATAATGGCCACATTTCGGATGTTATCACTGCTCATGGATTTCTCGCATAGCGTATCGGGATTGCCGTTCATGCAACCTCCAGGGTGACAGCGTTTTTCCGAATTCGATATTTTCCGGCCTTGGCCAGCGTCTGGTCCACATACTGCTGCGGCACATCAACCAGTGTGTATCTATCGAGGATGCTTATTTCGCCAATGCTGCAACCGGGAATATCGGCATGGTAGGCTATGGTGCCCACTACATCGGCAGGACGAATGCCATGTGCCTTGCCCGCGCTGAGAGTCATCCGCACCATCCCCTGCTCATGAGAACTGTTAGTCCCGTTATGGCCGTTTGTCTTTTTGACCCGCTTGTTATCACGCTGGGGTTTCTGAGGACGTCCCTGGGCTACCTCGCTAACTGGAGCAATTGGGCGCTGCTTCTCCTCCGAGCGAACCATTTTCAGGGCTGTGGCAGCAATCTGAATCGGGTCGTGTCCCGCTTCTGCCAGTTCGGTCACTATCTGCCGTTCTTTCTGGCAGCGGCCTCGATTTAGCCACATTGTCAGTTCTTCCAGCAATTGCGCTTCCCGTCGCTCCTCGATTTCCTCCACCGTAGGAATCTTGATTGGGGTAATCTTCTGTTTGGTGAAGCCTTCGATCCGGCGCAATCGCCACATTTCTTTGTTGGTAAGCAGCGAAATGGCAATGCCCGTTTTCCCGGCACGTCCCGTACGCCCGACGCGATGCACATACATTTCCGGGTCCATCGGCAAATCATAGTTGAACACGTGCGAAATATCGTCAATATCCAGCCCCCTGGCTGCCACATCCGTAGCCACAAGCACGGTGCTTTGATTACACCGAAAACGGTTCAAAACCTGTTCGCGGGTCTGCTGGTTCAAATCCCCGTTCAAGGCTTCGGCGGGAAAGCCGCGTCCCATCAGCTCATTCACCAGATCGCTGGTGCCAACACGCGTACTGGCGAAAATTAGCGCGCTGGTGATATTCTCAACCTCAAATAACCGGGTGAGAACTGCCAGCTTGTCTTCTTTGTTGACCAGACAATATCGATGATCAACAGTATCCACTGTGAGCTGTTTGCTTTTGATAGTGACCGACTGCGGAGAATGCATGTACTTATCAGCCAGACTGCGGATTTCAGTCGATATAGTGGCGGAAAAGAGGGCATTCTGACGTTCCGACGGGGTTAGCTTAAGGATTTCCTTAATATCGTCGATGAAACCCATGCTGAGCATTTCATCCGCTTCATCGAGGACCACAGTGCTCACACCGCTTAGATCGAGATATCCCTTGTCTATCAGGTCAAGCAATCGGCCCGGTGTTCCCACCACGATATCCACACCCTGTCTGAGGCGGCTGATTTGCCTGCCATATGGCTGGCCGCCATACACGGCCAGCACCCGCACTTTCTGGCGACTGCCGTATTCGGATGTTGCCTCTGCGACCTGCACTGCCAGTTCCCGTGTGGGAGCAAGAATCAGTGTCTGAATATTGCGCTGCCCCCGTTCCATTGTTTGCAGGATAGGTAATGCGAAGGCAGCCGTTTTACCGGTACCTGTCTGAGCCTGGCCAATAACATCATGCCCGGCCAGCATCAGGGGGATAACCTTCGACTGGATAGGGGTTGGGGTGGTATAACCAAGATCACTTACGGCCTGCACCAACTGCGGATGCAGACCCAATTGGGTAAATTCGTCTGTCATTAAACTCCTACTTGCTTCGTTAAAAGTCCACTGTATTACCTTGATCCTCGCGGACCAGGGTCCTCTGTTGCTTTCAACAGCTGACCCCTGTTTGCAAGTAAGAGCCTGCTGTTATAACAAAAAAACCGCCTGTCCCTCGTAGAAAGGTCAAGCGGCATCTTTTGCAGCGCATATCCTTTGGTTTACGTGGCTATTTATCAGTTTAACATAAATCGATGTAGTTGTCATCTCGAATGTATTTAAGGGCTAACCTTTGTTGAGCAAGCTAACATTCCAGAAGGTAGCAGAATAGATATCCAATATCAGAGCTGCCTCCCATTATTGTACCACTCCTAATGCTAGAGTCGGATAAGAACTGGCTGGATGGCCTCAGGAACTGGAGGTCGATACCCAAATGCACTGTGTGGCCAGATATTCTTGGCAAGGTCAGGGTTAGCGGATAATCAGAAATCTAGTAATTATTCTAAACATTAGCTTCAAACCGGTGACCTTTTCTAGCTGGTGGGCGATAGAGGACTCGAACCTCTGACCCCTTGCGTGTAAAGCAAGTGCTCTGACCAACTGAGCTAATCGCCCGCATGGCACGCCTGGCGGGATTCGAACCCACGACCTCAGCCTCCGCAGGGCTGCGCTCTATCCTGCTGAGCTACAGGCGC
>CAZJQZ010000157.1:0-5352 GCA_964548045.1 uncultured Dehalococcoidia bacterium
AAAGCTCTCCCGATTGTAATTCCCCTATTGGTACTTTCACTCATTATTGTAGGTTCATTCGTTATTTCGCCTGAACCAGCCGGGGCCGATGTGGTTCCTGCGGAGATATCTTCCTATAAGATTTCTCCCAAACCGGATAATGAATTGATCGTGGGAGTGGATTATCAGATTGAGTTCACACTCACGATAGCCACTGGTGTAGAAGGAAATATTGTTCTTGAAACCCAGATGGAAAAGAGCGGAACGAATTACTGGGATTTGCTGACGTCGGATTATGAGGGGGTTCCCAGTAGTTGGCAACCGGGACAAAAAAACATTTCCTTTGATGCCGCGCCCGGAACGCCTACATTCGTGCTGACTGGATATGTGCCCGAAAATATGACAACAACCGTTTTGCAAACCCCGTTTTCGGGCACGATGACTCTGCATCGGCCGGGCACTTTGTCGATTCTGAGCCTCTCTTTGGATTCAGGCGATACACTGGAAGGATTGAGTGTTTTTGCTATAGATGATTCCCTGTTGAGATATAACGATGCTTTGGATAAAAAGCACAAGGCACTGAGTGAAAACTCTGATTTGAAAAAAGTTGTGGAAGAACTGGCAGAGGGTGGGTATACGGATCAGGCTATGGCGATACTTGATACCCTTCCGAGTGAAGGATGGGACTCAGATTCCGGAGCGTCGACTGCAATTCTTTACATGGTTCTGGCTGTGATGGCTGTAATTGCCGTGATTGCCATCATTTTCCTGTTGCGTGGCCGGGGTACGACCGCATTTTTGAAACAGAGGTCCAGCGATCAGGCAGATAAACTGGATATTGTGGAAGCAAGGGCTCAAAAGCTGGGTGAAAGGAGCCTTACCAGCGAAATAGCTCAGATACGGGATACCCTCAGAGAAATGGGCAGGAGGTAAAAAGCATGCCCGATACAGTGAAAAGGAATTTTGCTCCTCAGTTTGTGGGAATCGGGGGTACGGGTTGCGATGTGATTGCTTCCATTATGGAAAACCGCGATTTGATCCTGCCCCTTTTGAGGATTGAAGGGATACGGATTTCCTGTCTGGCGATGGATGTGGCCAATGCTCAGATTGATCGATTGACCAAGAGTTACAATGATCTTCTGGCGGACCTTAAAGATCTCAATATCCCTAAAGAAAGAATCACCCTCACTGCCAAGTCGGTGAAGTTTCCTACCCCGGAATCTATGTTCGATTTCATCGGGCAGTATCCGGAACATTTGAAGAAGGAGGGTGTTCCCACTCCCACTGAGTACAAGCCCTGGATTTCTTCTGCTATAGAGATTCCTCCGCTGGCTGGAGGAGTCGGCAGAAAAAGGGCTCTGGCCAAAGGAATTTATGGCCTGAACTATTATCTGCTGCGGCTTGCCAGCGATGCTATAGATTCTTTCAGGGAACAGGTTATTTCCTCCACTCTCCAGCCGATAATCTTTGTTATATATGGTATGGGAGGCGGTTCCGGTAGCGGGATGGCCCCTGATTTCAGCCGTCACCTGCGTAAACACGTGGGGAGCGGAACCCCTATAATCGGGTTCTGCATTTCACCCTGCCCTGGTGATGATCCTCCTGCCAAAGGGGCTTCTGCATATTCTTCCCTTACTGAGCACAGTGTGTTGATCAACAGGACCAGCAATGATCTTATAAAGGGGAAATTCGGCGGAGCTTACGAAGATCCATATAATGCGTTTTTCATTATGCCTCTGGGGCCTGCCTTTGGGCAGGGGAAGGGGCTTTTGTATGCCCACAAGATAATTGACGATGCTATTGGCGATGTGATCGTAAAGTGTCTTAATTTTGATCCGGCTGATCTTCTATCCAGTATAGGGACAAACATTGATTCGGATGGAAAGTGGGTGCATACTATCTCAACCATCAGGATTTCCTACCCGGTTCAGGAACAGATCGACTCGGTCAAGGTTTATCTGGACAGGCTGGATAAGATGCGTGCTCTGATGTCGGAAAAGCGGGAAATATTTGGTGGAGCGGGGATGACTGAAACTCAGGGTGTGTGTCGGCTTCTGAACGGATGCCGCGAGGAACTGGTTAAAGTCTATCGAAAATGGCTTACTCGCCGCGGGAAGTATGATGTTACGAAGTTCGAAGAGAACACAACCAGCCTGATTTACGATGATCGCACTGTTGATACTGATTTCGTGGTCTACCTGAAGGGCATCCATGATCCCGTCAAGCGGCAGATGGATGAACTCTATCGTTCCGTCAGGGCAATTGGCCTGGATGCTGTTGAAGGAACCATCGAGGCCAGAATTCATAAAATTCTGACCGAATTCCATGAACTGGTGCAGGATCTTCCTTCCAGGCATCTTGAACTTGAGACTATGGTAAAAGAGGATATGAGCGGTTTGCCGGATGATCTCGCCACTGCGCAATTGACCCCGAGGCAGACCCAGATCGTGCGCGACGTAATAGAGCTTTCCGATCTGCTCAATTATTACCTTCTCAGTTTGAGATCATACCTGGAGGCACGGAAGCTGGCGGAAAAGCTGCATCGGCTTCTCGAAGCTTCAGACGAATCGGAAGAACGGCAAAGGGAAATGGCGGTAATAAGGAGAGTTACCAATCTGGAGCTGGTGGTGTTGTATTCGCTCCTCTCCTCGATGTTCATTCCGCCGAGTACTGAGCTCAAAAATATGGATGAATATCTGACCAATTGCCGGCGGATCAAGCGGGTTCTTGTGGATGAGGAAAAATCCGTTGATGAGTTCTGTGATCAGATCGATGAACAGCGCATCTCGGCTAGAAATGAGGCCAATCGGATTGAAGAGCAACTGGCCAAGATCAAGCCTATAATATCGCCTCCGGGCAGGAAGAAACTGCTGAAGAGCAATCTGGCGGATATTCAGCATCGCCTGAGGATGATCGATGAGGATGTAGATGATCAACGGATGGAAGTGACTGTGGTGGGGGAGAAGATCAAGGAATATACCAATATCGAAAAGAAATTCGAGGTTAATTCGGATTATCGTAAACTGGTGCCGGAAATCGTGGAGATGACCGATAGATATTATGAGATGTTGAGCAGTCTCTCCAGAGACAAGGGCTTTTATGATAGAACTGCCGAGCTCACGGAGACTGAGCAACTCCAGATAATGCAGCGCATTTTGAAGGGAGAAGAAGCTGCCTTAAGCCGCGAAAGCATTTTGCATGAGATTATAGACCGCGAACACCTGAACAAATATCTGGTGAGCGTAATGGGGCTGTTCAAATCCCCGGATACTCTTGGGCTTACCCGGGATTACAAGACCGAGTTCCTGTGGTTTACAGTGGTGGCTCCGCCGGGGATATGGAATAAGGATTTGGAGCAGGATCTCACTTCGGCTCTCTCCGGTTATGTGGAAAAGGATGTTGCCCGAAGTGTGTATATCAGGCAGGTGCCGGCCGATGACCCCTGGACGATCAGATTCCTGCTGGTTGCCGCCAATGCCAGACCGCAGCATCTACATTCCTATTTGGATATGAAGCACCTTTACGAGGCATCCTCGCTGGGAGAAAGGAATCTGGCCCATTCCTTCCTGCTGGAACAGGGTTTGACTGTTGAGGACGATGATCCCACGCAGCTTGCGCTTTCGCTGAATCTTTTTGACAGTTCCGGGGAAGAGGCGAAGGAATCGGGAGAGGAAGATTCCCAAAAGAGGCAGGCCTAGCCAGCAAATTAATGTAAGCTCATTCCCTCTTGATCTGGGCGATTGTCTGAAGTGAGTGCTATGCAAGACCCTGCCGAATTGAAAGAACAAAGCGCCCGACTTCGCAGGATTCTTCTGCGTATACTTGAACCCGTTTTTATTCTGATAGCCAGTCTGCTCCTGTTCATAACCATCCCTTATTTCCCCAATTCACTCGCCGTTATTTTCAGCATTGTGATAGCTGGATTTGCTTTCAAAATGCGCTCTGTGGCGGTGCTCATGATGTTTGCCCTTGCCATGCCAGGTTACATTTATCAGGGTGAGTTTCCGTGGCTTGTACTGGGAATTGTGGGGGGTACGCTGTTCATTGTTTCCACTACCTGTATCGGTGCGCCGGGCACGGCTTTGGGAATTGCCACCGGCGTCGTGGCTGCCATGCTGATGTTTACCCCGGCTTATTTTTTGTCGATCCCATTACTTATCGGCGTTGCCCTCTTCCGGACTAATGGAATCAAAGTTGGAGTTGCTGAGGCTATTCTGGTGTTCATGGCCTTTTATTTGCCGTTCATTGTTCCGGGGGATCATCTGGTAGATGCTTCAAGCGGGATAGCGCCTTTGTTTGGGCAGGTAGATTTCGCCTCCAAATCTCCTGTCTCTGTTGTGGAACTCTCCCAGATGTTCGATCAACTGAAAAACAGCATAAGTGGCAATGAGTACTTATTCGATAATATCGGGATCTACTGGCCTATCGAAGGGACCGGGCGCCTTTTGGGATTCATCCTCCTGTTTTCACTTGTCGGTGCCATATTTGTAGCTTTCTTTTCCCTTTCACTGATTGAATGGTTTCGCCAGCGAATTGAGGAATACAAATACGTCAACTGGCTGGCTCCCATGTTCGCCCTTCTGGCTGCCAATATGGCGTTCCTGATTCCCATAATGGCGCTCAAATCGCCTTTCATTTACAGCGTTGACTTCGGGCCTCTTACCATCTTTGGCTTTCTGGTGGCTACTATGGCTATTGGCAATGCAGGGTCGGCCATCGATCATTGGCTCACCCGACATGAACGGTTAATAAGCCTTCGCTTCCGGCTGGAAAACCTTATGGCTGAAATCAATGAAATGATGACCAGATTGAATGCCCACATTGGAGATGTCAAAAGCGTATGCCCAACCATGGATCTGTTTGCGGAGAAATTCGTGGGCGAAAGATGTCAGCAGGAGCTGGCATTCATATCAGCCAATATCGAAGCAATGGACCCGGAAACTATGAACGAGAAGCTGAATCTTCTTTCTCAATTGGAGGAAGAGCTTTTCGATGCTCAGAATCAGGTGAGCGGAAAGCTCTTCGTATATATCGATGACAGTCGGCATGGTTACCGGGATTTGTTAAGCCAGGCGATCCAATTCGGTTTTTCCTTTGAAAGTGATGTTGTGGCGCACTTTTCCAAACAGCATTTCCCCGATGATGAATCGGCTCTGGATGAGCAAAAGGATTTGAATGACAGATTTGAAGAAATCGCTCATCTCCTGATTTCATCGGGCATAGAGATCAGCCAGATGGTCAAAGAAGAAGTTGATCACGAGTTTACTGATATCAGTATGGATATTGCCCAGAACCTTTTCGTTTCCGGAGATTATCCGGGGGCAGTTGAAGCGTCTTTGAGTTCAATGGCAACCGCAGAACGCTTGGTTAACA
>CAZJQZ010000158.1:0-5051 GCA_964548045.1 uncultured Dehalococcoidia bacterium
CGGCGGACATCCAGAACAAGTTCGCAAACATGGTTAAGGGTTCCTACAAACAGGGGCAATATCACCCCTTGCAGATGGGATATCTCAGGCCCAATCAGGAGTGCTCCCACAATGTCACCCCGATCAAAAACCTTTTCGTCGGAGGAGCGGGTGTCTGGCCGGGTGGCTGCGTAATCTGGGGTCCGGGATACAACTGCGCCAATACAATTGCCGAGGAATGTGGAATTGAGAAATGGTGGAAAGAACCGGAGATCATCACCAAATCCAGAGAGAACGGATATATCCTGTAGGATCAATCTCAAATATCTTAAAAGGAGTTAATGATGCCAGATGAAAGTTTTGATGCGGTAATAGTTGGAGGGGGGGCCAAGGCGCTGTACATGGCTATGTACCTGACCAGATACGCGGGAATGACTTGTGGTATCTTTGAGCAGCGGCACGAAATCGGTGGTGGCCTGGCTACTGAGGAGATAGCCGCAGCCGGTTTTCGCGGCAACCCTCACGCGGTGATGATGTTGCCCTGGTACCATGCCCCAACGTGGCGCGATTTCCCTGAATTCTGCGACTTCGGAACCCAATTTGACCAGCACCTTTGCAGCGACGGTGCCGTCTTTTTGAAAGATGAGACCTGCCTGGCCATCTACAGTGATAAGCATGACATAAGCCAGGAACGCACGGCAAAAGAGATTGCCCGGTTCTCTGAACAGGATGCCGAAAAATGGCTCAAACTGAGGAAGATGTGGGCAGGCGATGCCATGCAGAGAGTTCAGATGGATATGATGTTCCTTCCCGCGGAGGAACGTCTCACCGATCCCAACGTGCTCATTAGGAGTGCAGAACTATATCCGGAGTTCCTGGAAGCCGGGTTCAACATAGATTCGCTGATCCTGGCAGCCAGCCCTTTGCGCGTGGCACGTGAATTCTGGGAAAGTCAGGAGATGCAGTACTGTGCTCTCAGATTCAATCTCTCCTCGGCATTCGATGTCAATTATCCGGGGCAGGGAGTCGTAATGATCGGCTCGTCAGCCAATCTACCCGACCTGAGTTTCGTCAAAGGGGGAACCCATCAGATAGCGCACGCTGCGCATCAGATACTGGTCCGTGATGGCTGCAAGTTCTTCACCCACTGCCGTGTGGACAAGGTCATCATCGAGAATGGCGAAGCAAAAGGCATCCGCCTGTCCGATGGCTCCGAGATCAAAGCCAGAAAGCTGGTGGTGAGTACCTTGAGTCCAAATCAACTGGTATTTGGTTTGATCGGCAAAGAGCATTTCAGTAATCTTGAGGTGCGCCGCGTGGAGCTTCTGGAAGACAAGTTCCAGTGTTTGATGTGGTACAACTTCGCCCTCCGTGAGGCGCCGAAGTACAAAGCATCGGCATTCAACCCGGATATTGATGAATGCTTCTGGCTCGGTCTGGCAGATGACCCCGACCCCGAACATATCGCCCGGGAGTGTCTCTGGTCACGACTGGGCAAGTGGCCGCCTCCAATTGAGGACTTCTGCCCTGTCGTCTGGTGCCACAGCCTGGTTGACCCATCCTTCACGCCAGAAGGGTATCATATCGCCGCCACAGAGCAGAATGGCCCTCCGGCAACCATGTTTACCGAGAAAGAATGGATGGACGTTAGACAGAAATATGCTGAAGATCTAATCAGTATCTGGGAGAAGCATGCTCCCAATATGAACTGGGATAACATCATAGGTTGCGACTTTAACTCACCATTCGACGCTTTGAAGACGATGAACAGGCATCCCAACGGTAACATGAACGTTATCGATCATGACCCGTGTCAGTTCTGGGAGAACAGGCCAACTCCTGACTTGGCCAACCACAGGACACCGGTGAAGAACCTCTATGCCACTGGAGCCGGCTGGAATATGCCCACCTCTGGGTCAAGCGAAGCCTACAACTGCTATAAGATTATCGCCAAGGATATGAATCTAGGCAAGCCATGGGAGGAGCCGGGTAAAGAAGAGCCCGATTCCCTGGTTGAGCAGGTTAGACTCTGCCTCAAAAGGATGCGGGACAGTGCACAAGAGTAGTAATTATGGTGAATTAAGGTAACATCGTACTCAGTAATTATTCGTAGAAGCTGAGTGCGGGAAGCCGGGATCATCTGAGTGGGGTGGTATAATCTATAATGGAAATAATGACAACTCAGTGATAGAATCTTCTCACTCAGAAGTAATGAGAGTAAAGGAGAGGGTAAGATGGTACTCGAAGCTTCGCCGCATAAGATAAGCAAAGACAAAATACCGGCACCCGGCAGCATTTCATTCGAGGACAGGGTAACCAAGAGTGTGCCCTTTGATTGGGGTTATGGTTCAACAACTCGTGTCAACATGCTCAGGGAGGCTATGTACTGGAAAACGTCGACTACCAAGGAGTGGATCAATGTCGCCGCCGGGATAGGCAAGTGCAGCTTCCGTGCCGGGCAGGAAGTCAAAATAGATCTGGACAGGGCGAGGCTGGTAACCCAGGCTTATCGGGAGACGGAGGGGCAGCCTTGGACCATCCGCAAAGCGAAGATGGTAGAGAAGCTCTGTGCCCAGATGCCCATCTTTATCAAGTACGGCGAGCTCATCGTTGGTGACGCGAACGGTGCACCGGACGAGATTCGATGGTACCCTGAGACGAGTGCGTGGTGGATGCCAGAGGGGATTACCACCGGTGGCTTCTCTGAAATGGTGAACGATGAAGAGAAAAAGGAAATCATTGAAGAGATCTGCGAGTACTGGAACGGACGGAGTGTAGCGGATCGGGTATGGGATGCCCTGCCCGAGTACGTACATCCACTGATCGCTGAACAGCTCGGCTGGAGCCTCGGCTTACGCAGTTACGAAGAAAGCCGCACTGTGCCTGCGTACGATTATGAACCACTCTTCAGGGAAGGGCTGCAGACGAGAATCGATAAAGCAGAGGCGAAGCTGAAGGAACTTAAATCCAGCATTGGAGAGATGGCCCCCGAGGAGTACATGGCAAAGAAGCATCAGTGGGAAGCCATGGTTATTTGCGGCAGGGCCATGATCCGTTATGCCGCCAGAAACGCGGAACTGGCCAGAGAGCAGGCCGTAGCGGAGAAAAACGAGGCTCGCAAAAGGGAACTTGAGGAACTGGCCAATATTCTTGACTGGGTTCCGGCAAATCCGCCGCGAACTTTCCACGAGTGTCTTCAGTTCTACTGGATGGTTGAGGTCACGGCGCACTTCTTTGCGCATTGTGGAAATGGAAGCGGCGCTCGGCTAGATCAGATATGGTGGCCCTTCTACGCGGCTGATATGGAAGCGGGCCGGATCACGAGGGAGAAAGCTCTGGAGCTGGTGGAATGCCTGTTCCTCAAGATTCAGGATCTGGGCTCTCCCCCGGAATGGCCTGTGGTCTTTAGTGCAACCTCGGGATTCGATGTGGGATATACGTTCGATATTGGCGGATCTGATGGATACGGCACGGATCTGTCCAACGACTTGAGTTGTGTCATCATGGAGGCACTGGCAAACATCCATGTCAACCAGCCAGCACCGACCGTGCGCTACCATAGCAACATCTCAGCTGACGTTGTGCAAAGAGCCATTGATCTGAACCGGATGGGTATGGGGCATCCATCCTGGCACAATGAGGACCTGCTGGAGCAATGGGCCCTCTCAAGAGGCTGGCCACCCGAGGTCGCCAAGCGAGCACAGGCCGCGTGCTGTATGGCCAACAACATCCCCGGGAAAACGGTCGGCGCTTCGGGGAATGGGACGTTTGGGGCCCTTTTCGCCACAAAACTGCTTGAGGAAGTCATGGGGCTCTTTCAAGTACCGGACGCACCTGGCAGACCTGACATCAAAGACCCGAGGCAGATGCGGTCGGCCGACGAAATTCTCGATGCCTATTGTGAGCGGTTGCTGTTCAATGTGAAAATCGGGGCGAATGTCTGGAACATGGCTCAGCAAGCTATCATGGATTACAACCCTGACCCGTGCAACTCGTTCCTGCTGGACGAGGCACTGGAGAGAGGGATTGACCTGACCCGGCTTCACAAGGAGCAGGACACCTGGCCCATCACGATCCATTTTGGGGGAATCAACCTGGCTGATTCCCTGTCGGCCATTCAGAAACTCGTCTTCGATGATGGGAAGTACACCTTGGATCAGCTGCTCGAGGCGCTGAGAGCAAACTGGGAAGGACATGAGGTGATGCGTCAGGACTTCCTTAACGCTCCCAAGTATGGCAACGACGACGAATATGCTGATGCATGGGCGGTGAAGGTTCTGACCAGAACGTATGACACGATCAGTCAGGTCAGGGATGCCTGGGGGTGCCCGATTACACTTGATGGGAGCATGGCGGCTGGTTTCCAGTCGATAGGCCTTGGCTGCGGCCCTACTCCAGACGGCAGACTGGGAGGTTCTCCATTGGCTGATGGTACCCTGTCGCCTATGATTGGGGCGGATAAGAAAGGTCCAACAGCAGCTCTCAACTCAATTGGTAAAATACCCTTCATGCATACCCAGCTTCTGAATCAGAGGTTCATGCCCCAGTTTCTCGAGGGAGCGAATAAGAAGCTATTCTCTGATTATCTCAGAGTATGGTATGAAAAGGGAACTATCCCGCACATTCAGTTCAATGTTGTTGACAGCCAGGCTCTTCGCCAAGCCCAGGAGTATCCGGATGATTATACCAATCTTCAGATAAGGGTTGCCGGTTACAGCGCCTTCTGGATTGATCTGGCTACCGAGACTCAGGACGCTATTATTGCCAGGACAGAGCAGTCCATGAGTTGTTAGTACGCCTGTATGTGGTAAGTCAGTTGGACGAGGGGAAAATAGGAGTTCTGCCTATTGCCAATTATGGTGGGCTACGGTGTACAATAAGCAGAACCTTTTTTGACTTCTACTCTTTAGTATAGCACAGCGCACTATTCTACCAAATAAGACCTTGAGAACCTCTACTTTTAACTGGTACTAATAGAGGGGGGTTTACAGCCCTGTGCTGGATCATCCGGTTTTATACTATCCGATCTGGATGCTTATCATATCGAGTACTATCCTGTAATAGCACGTTAT
>CAZJQZ010000159.1:0-2210 GCA_964548045.1 uncultured Dehalococcoidia bacterium
CGAAACCACCAAGAGTGGTCAATGCCGTAGTAATAATTGCCCGCCCTGTTCTGGATATGGCAATTACCATAGCTTCGATGGGGGCCAATCCCCTTTTCCGTTTTTCTTCTTCATAACGGCCCAGCAATAACACGATGAATTCAGTGCCGATGCCGATCATCAGGACTCCCAATACGGCTGTCATCGTGTTGAGAGGAACTCTGGTGACGAACATAGTAAATGAACTCCATCCCAGAACCATCCCTACTGGAATTATGGTGAAGAATATTCGGGTTATTCGTCGGTAAACTAAAACGAGTACCGCAAAAATAGCGCCAAGGCAGATGCCGTTCATAAGAGACCGCTTCCCCAACATAGTATCAACCGCCTCGGTAATCAGCGCCAGGTTCCCGGCAGGCACTATTTCTATGCCAAGTTCCTCCGGGGGGTCAGCAGCTTTGACAACGTCGTCAAACACTTCATCGATCTCTTCTACCGGCATGTGCCTTATCCCAAAGGAAAGGCTGGCTGTTTGCTCATCGTATATTACTTTATGAACATATATAGGTGGAGTGCTGGCAATGATCTGGTCGATTTCGGCTTGACCCTTTGGGATGGGATCGCCTGATTGAGATAGACTGTTCCTGCCGGTAATAATCGTAGCCGGACTGTCAACTCTCTTCAGGTCTTCAGGGAAAGCCTCCAGCATATCATTCTGGTATTCGCTCATCCATTCGAGCACTTCCGGGGATGTTACGGAATCTGCCTGCACAAGTAAATGGAGTTCGCCTGCATATCCGGTAATATCCCTGAGGTGACGTATGTCTTTAAGGGTTTGCGAATCCTGGGGCATTATTTCCTCATGATCGACTTTCGAAGGTAAGTATCGGTCAGCGACAGCTCCTGCTACAGCTACTATGATGGCAATCATTATAATGGGAGCAGGATGTCTCAGTGAGAATCTTGCTGATGCTGCAAGACTGTTCTCAAAAAACTTGACTGCTGCCTCAGTTGACTTGCCGGCTTTTTCAACAGGGATTCTCCGGTCACCTATATTAAGAATGCTATGTAAAAGAAATAGACCAATAATGAAAGCCAATACCACACCAATTGCCAGATTCATACCGAAATCACGAACCGATGGCACTTCTGAGATAAATAGAGTAATGAAACCTATGACGGTGGCAATAAAAGCGATCCCGACTACGGGGAACATCTCTATAATAGAAGCAATAAGTGCTCTTGAAATGGATTTCCTTGATGCAACTTCCTCTTGATATCGATTGTGGAACTGGATGGAATAATCGATGCCGATTCCAATCAAAATGGGCAGCACTGCCATACTTGACATTGAAAGCGGTATGCCTACATAACCCATGATGCCGAATGTCCACAATGCGGCAAATCCGACCATGAACAGAGAAAGGAGATTCCATCTTACCCGGAACATCAGCAGTAATATCACGGCCATAGCGCCGATGGAATACAACAGCAGCTTCTGCAAATTAGCGCTCATGGAACTGCTGATTTCCTCTATTATCTGCACATCACCGATTACTGTCACATCCATATTACAGAGACGACATTCTTCATCGGCTTCTAAGAAAAACGCTTCGATATCCTTTACAATTTGCAGCGATTCCGCATGTTCAAGCCCGCTAACGGGTGAGACATTTACCATCACATGCTCATTATCAGGTATCAATGGAGCCATTTGGGGGCTGATGGTATCCTTGTTTACAATATTCAAAGGATCGTCTTCCTGATAATGGAGGACCATATCTACGAATTCCTGATCGTTCCAGTTGAACTGAGCCCCCTGTTTTTGCGCTTCCGCTTCAGCTATTTTGAGGACGCTGACCGGGCTCACGATGGAGTGAATTTGCTCACCGTGTGTTTCAGAAAGTTCCTGCTCAAGTTCATCCAGGAGGGTTAGAGTTTCGATTGAGAATACCCTCTCATAGCCCCCGTCCGATTCCGCGCATTCAAACAGGATTACATTTGTTTCGTCACCAAATCGCTCGGTGTAGAAAGCGGTATCCTTGAAAACCTGTCTGTTGGAGGGAACCATGGTATCGATACCTGTTTCCTGCTCTAATCGAGAAAGACCCGGTGCCAGTAATGCGGTTATGATAATAATAGCCAGAATCAGCCACAATGATCTGCGTTCAATAAATCTGGCTAGAATTCGAGGGATATCTTTCGACACCCAATAGCGAGTATCTTGGCTT
>CAZJQZ010000159.1:2220-5049 GCA_964548045.1 uncultured Dehalococcoidia bacterium
TTCCTTGATAACTATCAGCTCTGGGAGGCCATGCTTTAGCTCGAGTAAATTGGGGCATTGTTCAGGATTATTCGGCTTCTTTAATCATATCCGATTTCACTTCGCTGGTCAAAAGTTCCTTCAACTACTGAAAGGACTCCTTAAAATATTGATTACAATAATATCCAAGGAGCACCGTGCTCTTTGTATAGTTGAGAATTATGGTGTGAATTGTTAAAATGTAAGTGATTGGTGTTTGCACTGGCCAATGGGCGTGCGGGGCAACGCCAATGTGGCAATCTAAAAATAGGAGAGACATAATGAAACAAGCTGATGTGGTAATCGTAGGCGGAAGCGCCGCCGGGCCTGTAGCAGCTATGACCACCAAAAGGCACTATCCTGATAAGAGTGTCATCGAAATCAGGAAAGAAAAGCCGGAGCGAGTGATGGTCCCATGTGGGGTTCCTTACATTTTTGGAACCGTGGGCTCAACTGATAAAAACGTTATCCCTGATGCCATTGTTACCAACAACGGTGCCGAACTGATGATCGACGAGGTAACCGATATCGACAGGTCAGCCAAGACCGTCACCACTGCTGGCGGGGAGACCGTAAGCTACGATAAGCTGGTCTTGGCAACCGGCTCCAATCCTGTTTCGCCTCCGATCCCCGGAAAAGAACTAGAGAATGTCTTCTTCGTCAAAAAAGAGGCCGATTATCTCGATGACATGCAGAAGAAGCTGGCTGATGCCAAGGATATCATCGTGATTGGGGGAGGGTTTATAGGGGTTGAGATGGCCGACGAGATTCAGAAGTCGGGCGGCAAGAACGTAACCATAGTCGAAATGCTGCCTCACTGTCTGCAACTGGCCCTGGATGAGGATCAGTGTATAGAGGCAGAGAAGAAGCTTGCTGATCGGGGAATAAAAGTCCTTACCGAGACCACTGCCAAGAGCATCGTGGGCGATGGAAAAGTGAACGCTATCGAACTGGGCAATGGCGAGAATCTGAAAGCTGATGCAGTGATAATCGGAATCGGAGCTGTTCCCAATACCGAACTGGCTCAGAAAGCTGGTCTGGAAATGGGGCCAATGAGGGGGATCCAGGTTGATGAGTATATGCGCACCGCCACGGATGAAAATGTATTTGCCGTCGGTGACTGCGCGGACAAGTTCTCTTTCTTTACAAAGAAACCCTCGGGCCTGCGCCTGGCCTCGATAGCCGCTATCGAAGCGCACATCGCCGGGGCCAATATGTTTAACCTCAAGAGGAAAAACGAGGGCGCTATCGGAGTTTTTGCCACTATCATTGGCGAAGATTGCTTCTCAGTGGCAGGGCTTACCGAAAAGGCAGCCAAAGAGGCAGGTTATGATATTGTCATTGGCGAGGCTACAGCGCCGGATACGCATCCGGGCGGTATGCCCGGATCAAAACCGGAGAAGATTAAACTCATAGTGGATAAAAAATCCGGTAAAGTTATAGGTGGCGAAATGATCGGCGGGAAAACCGCAGCCGAAGTAGCCAATATCATGTCGGCTTTCATCTCCAACGGAATGACGGCAGATCAGGTAGCCACTTTCCAGATGGGAACACAGCCTGCGCTTACCGCTTCGCCCATAGTTTATCAGATTGTAAATGCTGCAGAGCTGGCAATAACCAAGATGGGCTAGAACCCTAAGCGAGATTGCAGCATCCGGTTTGCCCGGTAGCGGAGTTTCTTTCAGTTGATCGCTCCTTTCATCAAATCATGCCGGGTGCTGCATTCAGGATAGAATTCTCTGAATGTGTGTAGCTGATTTTCAGTGTAGATTTAGGTGGTTGAGAATTAAGATAAAAATTGTTAGAATAGAGTTGGATTTATGGCAACAGAATTACCCGGGACCGTAGTTCCTGATTCCTCCTTCCGCAAGCAGTTGGAAGAACAGAGTGGTCAAAAAGTTTCAGCTTGTTTTCAGTGTGAGAAATGCACCAATGGGTGTCCCCTCCTCTTTGCTATGGATATACCTCCTCACAAACTGATGCGATCAGTTCAATTCGGTTTGAAAGACCAGGTTCTGAAGAGCGATACCATATGGGTTTGTGCCTCCTGCGAGACCTGTACAACCCGTTGCCCCAATGGCATTGATATTGCTCATCTGATGGATTCCCTCAGGCAAATATCCCAGAGCGAAGGGATTCAGGCCGCAAAGAAATACGTCCCCATTTTTCACTCTGCATTTATTGGCTCCATGCGCCGGTGGGGAAGAGTGCATGAGATGGAGATGGCCGCACTTTTTACTCTGAAAAGCTTTGGGTTGAAAGGGTTCATGGATCAAAAAGATCAGGGGCTGGAGATGCTTAAGAAAGGGAAAATTAAGATTTTGCCTTATCGCTTTCGACCTAACAAACAGGTCCGAAACATTTTTAAAAATGCAGGGAGAAAAAGTTAGCGCATGGACGTTTCGTATTTTCCAGGTTGTTCTTTGAGCGGTACTGCCAGGGAATATGGTGAGTCGGTAGAGGCAGTATCTAAAACGCTGGGAGTTAATTTAGAAGAATTGCCCGATTGGAATTGCTGCGGGTCTTCATCTGCGCATGTTACCAATCATGAGTTGTCCATAGCCTTGGCAGCGAGGGATCTGGAGATAGCTGACAAGATTGGATTGGATGTAGCGGTTCCGTGCGCTATGTGCTTTTCAAGATTGAAAGTAGCGGAGAAAGCCCTGCTTTCAGGAAGGGAAATAGAGGGGATATCACGTAAGTATGAAGGTAATTTCCAGGTCAAGCACCTCGTGGATTTTTTCTGGGAAGATTTAGGCGAGCAAGCAATACTTGAGAAATTAAAGAAACCGCTGGAAGGCCTGAATCCTG
>CAZJQZ010000160.1:0-5012 GCA_964548045.1 uncultured Dehalococcoidia bacterium
AGTGACTTTTATCATCTTACCTAACAAGGACATTGCCATCAATACCAATAGGTCGTGTATTGATTTCAACCTGAGTATCGTTAATGTTTCTATTTACTAGGAAGATAGCATCTGCCTTTGAAATTAAATCACAGAGTTCGATCACGTCAGTGTCATTGCCGTACTCACTTGACAGGTGCCGGGCCTTCGTAAGTACATCGCTCAGTTCTGCACCCTGTGCCCAGTAGCTATACCGCAGAATCTCAGCAAATTCAGTCACAGTTGCTGCTAATCTGAATGATGGGCTGCATGCCTTGAAGTCGGGCTTCACTTCCTCTGTGTTAAGGAGATGCTTGAACTCTATAAATCTTTGCGTGTCTGTGTCTTTATAACGAATGTTGGCCGTGGCAACACTTGCTTGCTTGTCTTCCCAGAGCTTCATCTCATACAGGGCTGTGGTAGAATGGCCAGTTCCCACTTCACCACCGTCCTGCCTGTCATCGCGGAATCTCTCATCAGGTACGTCGCGATTCTCATAGCCGATAAGCCTATAGCTCCGCACCACAGCCGGATTGAATTCTACCTGAATTTTGACATCCCGAGCCACTACGTCCAATGTGCTCACCAGGTTCTCGCCAAAGAGACGGGCGGCCTGAGCAATGGCATCTATATAGGCATAGTGACCATCTCCTCTGTCGCCCAGCTTTTCCATGAGTACATCATTATAGTTGCCGATCCCAAATCCCAAAGCTGAGAGGGTGATACCTTTTTGTGCTTTGCCCTTGACCACATCCAGGATACTCTCATCATCTGTATCCCTGAAGGGATTCACTCCATAGCTCTCAAAAAACATGGCATCCACTTTCTCACCGTTGGGAGGAACCACGGCTCCATGTGGAAGATGCTCACGAGCACGATGATTAGCAAAATCCAAACGTTCAGGATCCCAAAACTCAACCATAATAGCACCATCAGGAAAATCCGATTGGCAACTCAGCATCTGACTTCCAGAGGAACATTGCTTTTGCATAGCACAGCCAACACCTATGGTCATGAACAATGTACAGGTCAAAAGAACACAATTTATATATTTTCGTATAGCCCAATTCTTGGTGAAGTTCATGCTCCTTTTAAGTTTCATAACATTTACCTTTAGTGTTTGTATCTCTTACTTTGTTTTCATCTGAATTGCATTTGCAAGTATGAGTTTTCTACAAAAAATTTATATGTGCCATTAAATTAGTCTCTTATGGCCTACAGTGTCCCCACTTCGAGCCGAAACGTGATTCGAGGCTTAGGCCGAAGTTGTCCGGCCACAGGTAGTCTTCAATATGGATGCCTATAGAGGCCAGCATTTTTTGTACGAAATCCGTACAATCCCTGAAGCCAAGAATCCAGTTAGGATCAGTGAGCTTCCAGTCTTCGACTGCCTTCCTGATTTTACGATATTGTTCGCTTGTGATGGGAATAACTACAGACCGCGTATATAGATGCAGATTATCTTGCGCTAATTCATCACGGATACCGTCAGGATAGAATCCCCATGCTTCCAGGCAGCGTGCTTTTTTGTATTCAGGGTATCGGTTGTCACCTATCGCGATCATGGCGTGACCGGGTTTGATGGTTTTTGCACATGCCGGACGGGTAAGCACTATCAACTGGTAGGGCTTGCCTTTGGTTGATGTACCGGGCCGATTATCGTTCATGATTAATCTCCATAATCAAAAGATTTAATGTGTGGTATAGTATGCGGCGAGGATATTTTGGGATTCGTGGTGGATACAGTTCAGAGTCACTTTTTTACCGGGTATCAGGTTTTTCTGCATACATGTTTCGCCGGGTTTGAGGACAGCAATCTGACTATGACCCTCCTGAAGGATTTCGACAGTGGCTTTTTCACGGGCATCACTGGAGAGGCGCATGAAAAGAGCGTGCTTTCGACCGTTACTTGGTGTGACCTGCAGTTGAGTGTAAGGAGAACCTGAAGTGTCTGGCCAGATCCATTTGCGACGTATCCACTTGATAGTGTCATTATCTCGGGATAGAATCTGCCAAGGCAATTCTTTCCAGATGTCCAGACATCGTATTAGATATTTTACGCAATGACCATGGTTATCCTGCTGCCAGGCATATTTAAAGAGGTTTTGTTCGTTGATCCGGTTTTCAAAGGATCTGGACAGGCAGTTATAGACGAATCGAAGCAGGCTCGGCCAGTTTAGGTCGGGATCCTGAAGGCAAAGCGGTGGTATATCCAAAGTCTTAGTAATCTGGTTTATCAGCAGGTCAAAGGCTTGGCTGGACCATTGACAGGACCTGATGGAGTAGAGGGGCGGAAAGAAATAAGGATCAATGATCAGCCGCCCATTTTCAAAAAGTATTGACGCCAATGGCATATCAAAGTCGTATTTATTTGTGCTGGAGACTAGTTTTATATTGGCGTCAGGGAGACAGATACCGACCCGATCCGTTTTGTTTTGGGTGCTATCCGTTTTGACACTGATACCGATAAAGCATGGATTGTTCACTTTCACATGAAGGCTGTCTGCGCTGATCAAGTAGTTGTTAACAAGGGCAGTTAGGCCAGTGACAGTAATGCGTTGGTCCACGATATCAAGATGATCCAGGGCTAACACAGTATTGTCTCCATTTACCATATAGGCGAACAGTCTGCAGGGATTAACTGTACCGATCCGTTGCAGGATCATATTAAGGCTTTCTTCATCGAAAATTAAACCTTGTTCGTTAGAGCCTAATAATTGAAGGCCATATGGATCATGTTCGATGTTCATCCTGTTTTCTCCTTTGTTGTTTTATGATAGATACGTACGAACGGCAAATCAGTAGACAACAGATGTGTTGCAGGCTGATGAAGCTCCCGGGTATCAATATCCTCAGACCATGACAGCTCTAATGCCGGTGTGAACCGGTTGTTGTGCAGACAAGCCAAGCGTTTAATGGACAGAGGCGCCTGGCCAAGGGTTTCCCGCAACAGGTACTTGATTGCGCCTGCGTGGCCTCCTGAAATCGGAAGGCCGGGATAGACGATGCTGTGCCTGAAGCTAATACGACGGGCGACGGATGAGGAACCGTTGGGAGAAATGACGGTCCAGTGATGATCGCTGGTCTTTGTAGGCCGGTTGCTTTCGACAAAGATATGGATATTGGATTCAATGTCCGGGCAATGCCCATTTTGGGTGGTTATTTCTATGCGGTCATCGGGTTTTACCTTTCGGGAAAATCTCAGTATAGACAGCCCGTTCCAAATTGCAGAGGAATAGATTTTAACAGGTACTGTTGAAGATTGCACTTGTAATGGCAGGTTGCCGCGGCGCTGGCTTAGAAGGCAATGATCTGTCGGGCCACCAGGAGAGAGCCTGATGCCGTTTTGGATTCTTTCCTGTTTCCAGTCTGATCCAGTGATTGAATCTACACTTATCATAATGTTCTCGAGGTGATCGCCAACCACCCGAAGGCTTCGCGGGGGATATAGGGGCAGCGGTCCGGGTTGGCTAAGTTTGAACAAGGCAAAACGAGCCGGTTTATCAGTATGCGTAGATTCTGGAGGGCTGACTATATTCTTGTCGAAAGAGGCGATACACTTATCGATACCGGTCCATTCAGGGGTAGCGACGGGCTGCCACTCTGTTAGCATTGTCCGGATTTGGTCTCTATACTGGTCCGTATTTACCTGCTTGTTGAGCGGACAGAACGTCACTGAAGCCAAGCGTATGGGCGGGCGGATACCCCACAAGAAATTGTTGTTGAATGCTCTAATCGGCAGACCGCCTAAGCATGTGATGGCCATATTCACAGCGCACAGGGGCAGTTGCTTTGCTGCAAGCAGGGTATTTATGGAATTCAGATATATCCGAGTATCCTCACTGACCATTATTCTATGATCCTTACAAAATCCGTACCTGAATCAAGGTCGATGCCATTAGCCTGAAAAACCATTTTCTCTTCGCCTGAGCAGCTGGACGTTTTGTGAAACTTAGCCTCGAGCTGCTCAATCTCTGCACGAAGAGCCGTGGTGTTTAACGTCAATTGTTCAGCCGGATCGGCCAGATGGCCGGGTAGAGCTACGACCGGGCCGATATGCACTCCCCGTCCGGGCAGTAATGCAGTCAGCCGGTCATCGGTTTCAAGGGGCAGGTCGAGTTTGCAGGCCTTCAGCCCGGTCTGAATCATGCGACCTCGGATGATCTGCCCTTTACCGGGTCCTGAGGTTATTTTAAGCAAAGGACCACTTGGATCGGTTACGATTGTCTGGACCGGTCGCATTGTCAAAGCATGATAGGTTCGTGGAGGATCAGGAGCTTTGCAGAATCTTACCCAAGCCCGGAGTTTGTTGTCACTATAATTAAGATCGAATCTGTCGGCAATGCCTTCGATGTTTTTAAACCTAACGGTCTGTCCCAGTTCAGGCCATGTATGGTTGTTAATATAAGCCCAGTACCGTTGATCATTGACGGATTTCAAACGAATAGGATGTAATTCGAGTGGCTGTGAGCGATTAGGAGTACCAATACGCAGTTTGCCTTTTGCATTTCTCCAGAAAGCGGATTTGGTTTGACTGCAGATGGAGCTGATGATCTCCCGCGGGCAAACTCCATCGAGCCAGACGCCGGATACCTTCTGTTGATCTATTACCGAATCTATATCAGCATCGGGAGCAGAGGCGACAAGAACTTCGCTCAGGGGAATATCCTGTATGTCAGCAAAACCTTCATACCGAGGTAACCGGCTTTCGACCGGATCAGTCAATTGAAGGATAACCGGAGCACTGCCGATTATCGGCTTTGTGACACTTGTGACTACCAAGTCCATGCTGATAGTCTGAAACGTCAGTTTTAAGCGAGAGCCGTTGGATATGCCCATGGCTGTTTCGTTTGGAACAAGCCGGGCTTCACCACTTGTCCAGATGTTCATGCCCCAGATGAGGTTTAGCTGTATGAGGATACAGGGTTTGTCCCCCTTTTTCAAAACCGGTGGCTTGAATGGTTTAAAGGCTTTTTTTTCATTCATCATAGGAC
>CAZJQZ010000161.1:0-4950 GCA_964548045.1 uncultured Dehalococcoidia bacterium
CATCATTAAGTTTACTTAGGATTGATGTATAATCACTTCAATTCAATGTTGTGAATTGCATTCCCTTCCCGTAACTGTACTCCGTAGAAATAGCTTTTGCCCTGAAACAATACCGTGTGTCTGGTTTCAAGCCTTCCAAACAGGCACTGAACGTGCCGGTTATGTACATTGCCTTTAAACGGGTTTTGTTACTATACTGATTATCCTCTCCCCACTGGAATTCAACTCCTGCAAATCGCATATCCCCCATTTCATTCAGTGTTCCATTTAAAGTGGCTGTTGTTCCGGTAATATCCGTAGCATTATTGGTTTCCACTATAGTGGGAAAATCGTTATTCTTTGAATCATCAGTCCCTGAATCTATGGGCGCAGAAGCAAAAACCAGCAACGCTGCTACTATCCCGGCTGCGAACATGCCTGCACAGGTTCTACGTGCAACAGTCCACTGCTTTTGGGTAATCATCATTGCTGTCTCGTGATTGAAAAGGCTTATTTAGATGTAAAGGTGCTTTCTTCTTACTATTGCAAAATTGTGATTACTTCAGTAATCACAATGGTCATGAAAACGAAAAGAAGGGCATAGATTGGTATCGCAATTTTATCAGTCAGGAGGCTTGCTTTTAACGACCAAGGGGATGCATTACCCACAACCAATTGCTGTCCGTACGTACTCGAACTCAACAACTCCTTGGCGATCAGCAGGATAATCAGGGTGACAACTGCAATTATCCCTGTCAGCGCTCCGATCTGTCCCGCAACGGCAGTAGTCGTGGTAGTTGTGGTTGTAACTGTAGTGACTGTTGTAACTGTTGTTACCATATGTACCTCAGTCCGCTTTTTATTTATAATGTATTAATTAAAAGATTATATCACAATTTGTGGCACGTGTCAATCATGACTTTCTTCTAATGGGAAATGAGCTTAGTTTATGATATGTTGATGGGTAATGTTATCATAATTTTCAGCACGTGTCAAAAATAATTCTCTACAATGGAAAATGGTTTTGGAGACGGCATCAATTTCCATTAGTGTATAAGCCTGAAATAGGGAAGAGATAGACTGGATCTTGAGGCTGAATTGGTAGAGCAGAGCTTATCATACCTCTTCAGGCCCACCGATCCTCCCCAGCACCGCACTGGCGGCGGCTACCGCAGGATTCGACAAGTATACTTCTGATTTGATGTGCCCCATCCGGCCTACAAAATTGCGGTTGGTGGTGGAGATGCAGCGCTCGCCCTCCGCGAGGATGCCCATGTATCCGCCGAGACAGGGCCCGCAGGTAGGCGTGCTCACCACGGCACCAGCTTCGATGAAGGTTTCGATGAGCCCCATCTTGAGTGCTTGTAGGTAGATATCCTGCGAGCCGGGAAGGATGATGCACCGTTTATTTTTAGCTACTCTCCGGCCTTTCAGAACCCCGGCGGCAGTGATTAGATCGCTGAGTCGCCCATTGGTGCAACTCCCGATCACCGCTTGATCGATCTCTACATTCCCCACCTTACTTATCGGTCTGGTGTTGGATGGCAGATGAGGGAAGGCTACCTGTGGTTCGATCTTCGAAACATCATATTCAATAACTTGTTCATATTGGGCGTCGGGGTCGGGATCGACCGGGGTAAATGAACGGGAGGCTCGTGCATTTACATAATCGAGCGTCGTTTCATCAACCCGGAAAAGTCCGGCCTTGGCTCCGGCCTCGATGGCCATATTGGCCATGGCAAAGCGGTCGTCTATTGGCAGCGAGGCGATCACCTCGCCCTCGAATTGCATGGCGGCATAGCGAGATCCATCAACTCCAATATCGCCGATGGTGTGCAAAATCAGGTCCTTACCCCCGACCCACTTTTGCAGCTTACCGTGATAAACGAACTTGATCGTCGGAGGAACCTTCATCCATATCTCGCCAGTGGCCATCGCTGCGGCGATATCGGTGGAGCCCATGCCGGTGGCAAAAGCGCCGATTGCCCCGTAGGTGCAGGTATGAGAATCCGCCCCGATCACCACGTCGCCGGGAAGGACCAGTCCCTTTTCCGGCAGGATCACGTGCTCAATGCCCATCTCCCCCACTTCGAAATAGATTACGCCCTGCGCCAGCGCAAATTCGCGCATTGTTTTGGCCTGCTCTGCGGAGGGAATATCTTTATTCGGGATGAAATGGTCGGGGACCATGACCACTTTTTGCGGATCAAAAACCTTTTCCACTCCGATCCGCTTGAATTCTCTTATGGCGATTGGCGCGGTGATATCATTGGAGAGCACCATGTCAACCCGAACGTTGATGAGTTCGCCGGGCCAGACCTCTTTTCTATCGGCATGGGCAGCGAGTATCTTTTCTGCGATGTTCATCGGAATTTACCAAATTTCTGTCACGTAGAATTTGAGGACTAATCATTCCTGCCATTGCAGAGATGAGATATAATCAGGCACTCGCATCGGGGCTCATTTGCCTCTGGCGGTCAACAGTCGGTTCAGAGCATTCATGTATGCCCTGGCGCTGGCCACAATAATATCAGTGTGGGCACCGCGGCCGGAGTACTTTATGCCTTCACTCTCAATCCTGATAGTGACCTCTCCAATAGCATCGATCCCCTCTGTGACCGACTTGACACTGAATTCGATGAGTTCGTTGGGAACATTTACCAGCCGGTTGATGGCCTTGTAAACTGCGTCGACCGGGCCCGTTCCCTGTGCCGCATCGGCAAGTTGCTCCCCGTTTGGCCCGACGAGCCTCACCGAGGCAGTGGGCATACTGGGATCGCCACAGGAAACCTGAATCTGTTCCAGGTGATAGGTCTCGGAAACGGTGCGCAATTCCTCACCGACCAGCGCTTCGAGGTCGCGATCCGTGATTTCTTTTTTCTTATCGGCCAGCTCTTTAAAAGCGACGAAAGCTCGGTTTATTTCATCGTCGGCCAGGGAGTATCCCAGTGATTCAAGCCGTTTTTTGAAGGCATGCCGCCCGCTGAGTTTGCCCAGCGTCAGCACAGTGCCTGACCAGCCGATGGATTCCGGATCCATGATTTCGTAGGTGGTGCGTTCTTTGATGAGCCCATCCTGATGGATACCCGATTCGTGCCGGAAGGCATTTGCTCCGACGATGGCTTTGTTGGACTGCACGGGTAGCCCGGTGAGATCGCTCACCAGTCGGCTGGTTTTATAAATCTGGGTGGTATCGACATCGGTGTAGTAATTGTAGAGATCACTCCGGGTCTTCAGCGCCATCACGATTTCTTCCAGCGAGGCATTACCAGCACGTTCTCCGATTCCGTTGATGGTGCATTCGATTTGCCGAACTCCGTGATCCAGCACGGCCAGGCTGTTGGCCACGGCAAGTCCAAGGTCGTTATGGCAATGTACGCCAATTGTAGCGCGATCGACATTTGATACGTTCTGGAATATGCCGTCCATCAGTTTGCAGAACTCTGCCGGGATGGTATAGCCAACCGTATCCGGGATATTTATCCAGTTGGCGCCAGCGTCGATAACCGCTTCCAGTATCTGATACAGAAATTCAGGGTCGGAACGGGTGGAATCCATGGGCGCGAATTCAATATTATCGAGGTATTTTTTGGTGTGAACAACCATGGCGCGTGCCTGTTCCAGCACCTGTTCCCGATTCTTTTTAAGCTGGTGCGACATATGAATTTCAGAAGAGGAAAGGAAAAGATGAATTCGAGGGTCATCGGCATCTTTTATCGCTTCCCACGCAGTATCAATATCCTTCGCATTGGAACGCGCCAGAGCACAAACTGTAGCCCCGTGTATCTCCCTGGCGATACTGTTCACCGCCTTAAAATCGCCCGGAGAACTGGCCGGAAAGCCTCCCTCGATAACATCCACGCCGAGCCTTTCCAATTGTTTGGCAATCTCCAGCTTTTCATTAGGAGTCAGGGCCGCGCCAGCGGCCTGTTCCCCATCGCGCAGGGTCGTATCCAGAATAACGATCTTTTCCATTTTTTCCTCTTTCCCCCTTTCGCAAAGGGGGGATGAAAGGGGGAATTAAAATACCTTATTTCAACCAGGGCATCATACCGCGCAGTTCTTCGCCAACTTCCTCGAGTTCGTGCTCCGATTCAATCTTGCGATAGGCGTTGAAGGAAGGAGCCCCGGCCTGATTTTCCAGAATCCATTCGCGGGCGAAAGTGCCGTTCTGTATCTCTTCCAGAATCTTCCACATCTCGTCACGGACGTCATCATTGATGACACGCGGTCCGCGGGTGTAATCGCCATATTCAGCGGTGTCGCTAACAGAATATCGCATGAACTTGAATCCGCCGCGGTGAATGAGATCGACGATCAGTTTGAGTTCGTGGCATACTTCGAAATAGGCGATCTCCGGCTGGTAGCCAGCATCCACCAGTGTTTCGAAGGCGGTTTTGATCAGCGCAGTGACGCCGCCGCACAGCACGGTCTGTTCGCCAAAGAGGTCGGTCTCGGTCTCCTCGGCGAAAGTGGTCTCCAGGATTCCTGCCCGGGCCGATCCCATGCCTTTTCCATAGGCGAGCGCCTTGTCCAGCGCCTGCCCGGTAGCATCCTGATAAACAGCCACCAGCGCTGGCGTGCCGGTTCCTTCCGTGTAGTTTTGGCGCACCATGTGGCCGGGACCTTTGGGGGCGATCATGGTCACATCAACATCGGCAGGGGGCCTGATTTGGTTGAAATGAATGTTGAACCCGTGGGCGAACATCAGCATCTTGCCTGCTGTGAGGTTCTTCTCTATGGACTCGTGGTATATTTTGGGCTGCATGGTATCGGGAACGAGCATGATAATGATATCGGAGGCTTTGGATACCTCATCGGCGGAAGCAACCTTCAGCCCCGCTGCTTCGGCACTCTTCCACGGCTCACTGCCGGCAAGTTCACCTACCATGACGTTACAGCCACTTTCTTTCAGATTCTGGGCATGGGCATGCCCCTGGCTGCCAAACCCGATGATCCCGATGGTTTTAT
>CAZJQZ010000162.1:0-4890 GCA_964548045.1 uncultured Dehalococcoidia bacterium
ACAGTAAATTTACAGTATAATAAAGTCACTAATCAATTGGAATTGCGCAAATGTCGTTACTATACAGCGTTGCAGCTCCCGGGGTGAAAATTTGGTTCCATTTGACCAGCGATTTGCAGGTTTTCGGGAAAGAAAACGTTCCCCAAAACGGGCCTTTAATTGTGGCGGTAAATCACCTGAACACAGCCGATCCCCCACTACTTGGAGTTACCCTGCCACGGCAGATAATTTTTATGGCCAAAGATGAACTGTTCGGTTTCCCGGGAGGACTATTTGTTAGAACTCTGGGGGCTTTCTCCGCAAGGAAGTTCGGGAAAAGCGGTATGGCGCTTCGTCAGGCGCTGAGAGTACTCAGTAATGGAGAAGTGCTGGGAATATTCCCTGAAGGAAAAAGGAGTGCCGATCATCAAATGAATAGGGGCGAAATCGGAGTTGCGTTTATCGCGCTTCGTTCCGGTGCTCCGGTTCTTCCTGTTGGTATTAGCGGAAGCGAATACCTGGGAATTAAAAAATCGGTCTTTCGACGTCCTAAAATAACTGTTACCATCGGGCAGCCTTTTTCATTTGCGAAAAGCACGGGCAAACTGAATAGAGAACAATTGATAAAGACAACCGATCTTATAATGCATCGGATTGCGCAAGTCTTGCCACCAGACTATCGCGGCATATATGATGAAGATGGCTCAAGGATTGAAGATGGAAATCAGACTGGCAAATGAAAGAGGATTCTGCTTCGGCGTCAGGCGAGCGATTGAGCTGGCTGAAAAGGCAGTTGCGGAGCGGGGATCACTGGAAAGCCTTGGGGCTATAGTGCATAACAGACAGGTGGTTGACCTGCTGAGCGCCCGGGGGATGCGCATAATCCAGAACCTGGATGAAATGGAAGGGGACACACTGCTGATTCCATCGCACGGGATAAGAGCGGAAATCCTGCCGCAGGCGGAAGAACGAGGTTTGAACGTAATTGATGCTACCTGCCCGATCGTGCGCAACGCCCAGCGGGTAGTCCGCAATCTATATGATGAAGGTTTCACAGTTCTGGTCTTTGGAGATGCTTCTCATACGGAAGTGAAAGGACTGCTCTCCAGGGCCGGTGATGATGCCATCGCCACCACCGAGATTCCGTTTTTCAAAACTTCACCTCGCCGAATCGGGGTTCTTTCGCAGACGACTCAGAGCCAAAAGCTGTTCGCTGCTTTTCTGGCACAACTCATGGATGCCGAACTTGACTCACTCACTGAAATACGAATATTCAATACCATATGCGATGCTACCGGAAAGCGCCAGTCGGCAGCACTGCAATTGGCTTCGGAGGTTGACCGGATGCTGGTAATCGGCGGACACGATAGTGCCAACACCAGACACCTTGCCGAGATTTGCCAGTCGACAGGGGTAAAAACCTTACACATTGAAAGCGCTCATGAAATCGATCCTTCCCGGTGGGACAAGCAATCTCGGGTAGGCATTACCGCCGGAGCTTCGACACCGGAATGGGTCATCGAAGAAGTAATCCAAAAACTGGAGCAGTCATCTAAATAGAAATAAAATAAATGAAATCGCCGTGATTGCAAAGGGTCATAAAACGTGCTAAGATGTTAGCCGTAATCAGGAAGTGGGTTCGCACCCACTTTTTTAATTTTTGCTGAAACGGATAAAGGGGTCTGCAGCGAAATGAAAAACGATTTCTTGCTAGCTATTACTCAACTGGCAGCAGAGCGAAACCTGCCCAAGGATATGGTGCTCGAAGCGGTGAAAGCGGCTTTGCTCTCCACGTATAAGAATTATGACCTCTCAATTGAGATACTCGCCAGTACCGGGGATATCAAGGCTTATGCTCATAAAACCGTCGTAAAATCACCGGAAGATACATGGCTTGAAATCTCCCTTGCCGATGCCAAAAAAATACAAAAGGGCATCAAGGTAGGAGAAACGGTTAACATCGAAATCGACCCCCTGGGCGCAGGGAGAATCGGCGTTCAGACGGCCAAGCAGGTCGTTATGCAGCGCCTTCGCGAGGCGGAGCACGAATTCATTTTCGGCACTTTTGCTCACAAAGCAGAGGAAGTGCTGAGCGGGACGATACAGCGAATAGATTCCCGGCAAATTCTGGTGAATCTGGGACAGGCGGAAGGGATACTTCCGCTATCGGAACAGGTGCGAGCAGAACAGTATCGTGCGGGGCAACGGCTCAAAGTATATCTAGTGGAAGTGACCCAGACCAACAGGGGCCCCCGGTTGCTACTCTCAAGATCCCATCCGAAGCTGGTTCAGCGCCTGTTTGAAATTGAGGTCCCGGAAATAAAAAACGGCATCGTAGAGGTAAAAGGGGTAGCGCGCGAGGCCGGGTTTCGCACCAAATTAGCCGTCACGGCCAAACAGGCAAAAGTTGATCCGGTGGGTTCATGTATCGGATTGCGGGGCATAAGAATACAGAACGTCGTCAACGAGATACAGGGCGAAAAAATTGATATCGTAGAATGGAGTCCTGATCTAAAAAAACTAATTGCCAATGCACTGAGTCCAGCCAGGATATTAGAAGTAAGGTTGGACCCGACGGAAAACATGGCGTTGGTAATCGTGCCTGATCATGAGCTATCACTTGCTATCGGAAGGGAAGGTCAAAATGCCAGACTGGCAGCAAAACTGACTAGCTGGAAGATCGATATCAAGAGCGAGAGTGATGCCGCTGAAGAGGGAATCCTCATCGGAGAAGGGCCACTAACAGAAGAGATTGAAGAAATCGAAGGATTCCCCGAACCAATCGAAGAGAGCGAGGAAACAGTAGAGGAAAAAGAAGAGGAGGGCGAGGAAGAGGAACTTATCAAAGGTGCTCCAGTAATAACAGCGGAACCGACCGCAACTGAAGGAGCAGGTATCCGCTTTGCTGAGGATATTTTACCGCCTCAGGAAGCTGCCAAGGAACCGGACAAGGGGAAGAAAAAGAAGAAGAAAGCTGCCGAAAAGGGTAAAATCAAGAAGAAAGCTAAAACAATTAAGGTTTTTGAAGACGACGTGGAAGACGATATTGATCTAGAGGATGAAGAGGACTTTGATGATGATCTGGAGGAGGAGGAGGATGAGTCTTACTAAAAGCCATGTTCCCGAAAGAACATGCATTGCTTGTCGCCAGATCAAACCAAAGAGGGAATTAATCCGGCTCGTCCGTTCCATTGAGGGGGAAGTCAAGCCAGATTACAAAGGCAATGAACCGGGACGTGGTGCTTACCTGTGCAAAAAAAGGGAGTGCTGGGAACTGGCACTTGAGAAGGATAGAAAGGATCGGCTTGCGCGGGCATTGAAAACAAGCATCACGCCTGAGAATCGAGAGTTTCTCTCCTCATACGGGAAGGAGCTTCTCACTACTTGAGGATACGGCAAAAGGAATCGGATGAAACAAAAATCGACAGCCAAAAAGAAAACCGCAGTCAGGAAAACTGCCGCGAAGAAAGAAATGCCCCAAAAGACTGGGGAACCTGTTATACTGACTCTTCCGAAGTCACTCACGGTTAAGTATCTGGCCGATCTGCTGGGAATCAGTCCGGTGGAAGCCATCAAACGGTTGATGAGAAGAGGTGTGATGGCAGCCGTCAATCAGGCCATTGACTATGAAACCGCAGCCGCCGTAGTGGCCGAGCTGGGCCATCAGCCGGAACCAGAGCCGGAACCAGAGACCCCGATTGTTTCAAAGGAAAGCAAAATCACCAAAAAGGAAGCCAAGGGGCAAAAGCCACGCCCCCCGGTGGTGACTATTCTGGGACATGTAGATCACGGCAAAACCAGCCTCCTCGATGCTATCAGACTCAGCAACGTCGCCGCTGGCGAGGCAGGGGAGATCACCCAGCATATCGGAGCCTATCAGGTTACGGTCAACGATCAAAGCATCACTTTCGTCGATACCCCCGGGCACGAAGCTTTTACTGCCATGAGAGCCCGCGGGGCCAGTATTACCGATATCGCCATTCTGGTCATTGCCGCTGATGATGGAATAATGCCGCAAACCATAGAAGCTATTCACCACATCCAGGCAGCAGAAGTTCCCATCATCGTGGCTATCAACAAGATCGATAAACCCAATGCTGATATCGAACGCGTTAAGCAGCAACTCACCGAACATAATCTTGTCATCGAAGATTGGGGTGGTGATGTGATTGCCGTGCCCATCTCGGCAAAGATCGGTGAGGGTATCCAGGAATTACTGGAAAATATACTCGTCGTAGCCGAAGTGGCGGAATTCAAGGCAAATCCCAAAGTACCCGCCAGCGGCGTGGTGATCGAAAGCAAACTGGATAGCAGCAAAGGCACCCTTGCTACCCTGCTGATTCAAAAGGGTACTCTCAATATGGGGAATATCGTAGTGGTAGCGAATGCCCGCTATGGCAAGGTCAAAGCCATGTTCGATCACGAAGGCAAGCGTATCAAATCCGCCGGGCCTTCCGTTCCGGTGGAGATTATGGGTTTGGGCGAAGTAGCCCAGGCCGGGGACCTTTTCACCGTTGTAGGAGACGAGCGCAAAGCCAGGGCCATAGTGGATGAATTCAAATCCCAACAACAGATACAAAAGGCCAAATCGCCCACCCTCGATGACATCTCAACTCAGATTCGCAGCGGGGAAGCCAAAGGATTGAATCTCATCATCAAAGTTGATGTGCAGGGAAGCATTGATCCGATCAAAAGCTCTCTGGAACAACTGGAAAATGAAGAGGTCAAGGTCAGGGTTATCCATGCCGGGAGCGCGGGTATTACGGAAAGTGATGTCATGCTTGCCATTGCTTCGGGAGCTGTTATTATCGGTTTTAATGTCCGCCCGGATCCCAGAGTTCTGCGCCTAGCCGAAACAGAAGGGGTCGAGATTCGTTCTTATGAAATTATCTACAAGCTAATTGAGGACAT
>CAZJQZ010000163.1:0-4860 GCA_964548045.1 uncultured Dehalococcoidia bacterium
CCACCGATTATGGCAATTACGCCCACTTTACGCAGTGTCTTTAATGAGAACTCTACTCCCAGCGTAAACATGAGCAGCGCGACCCCGATGGTAGCAAGGGTCTCGACATCCTTCACATCCGTGACAAGCCCTAAAACATTGGGTCCGATAATTACCCCGCTCACCAGATAACCAATGATCACCGGAAGTCTCAGGTGACTTGCCACTAAACCAGCAAACAGGGCAATCCCCAGAACAAGGGCCATATTAGCTAAGAGACTCAGGTTTTCCATTATATTCTTTCCGGTCTTGTCAAGTTTATTATATTCATAGATTAATAATATGTACAATTCATGTATTAATCAATTCGGTGATACCTTCAATCGCAGAAAAAGTCCGATTTTGACAATCAAACCACACAGCAACTATAATTTAAACCACGATATTCAAACGTTAGATTTTGGGGAATTAAATGAAATTCAAAGGTCTCGCCATTATTGCGTTTCTGGTCATTGCAACAGCAGGTCTCATCAGTTGCAACAGCAACAACGAATTGGCAACATGGGATCCAAGCAGTGATACACCATCTGAGCCAAACTCAGATCAACCATCAATAGAGGCCCAATACAGTGCCATGCCATGCAATGAAATAGTATGGATAAATGACTGGGATAAAGCGTTAAGCGCTGCTCAGAATGAAAACAAACCAATAATGATAAATTTCTACACGGATGTATGCCCGGCCTGCCGGGCACTGGACAAGAACACCTTCTCCGATGAAGAAGTTGCCGCTTCCATATGCAGGGACTTCGTTACCGTGAAAAGCAATGCGGGTAAAAGCAGACTGCAGGCAAACTACGGCATATCCAGCGTTCCGACCACTGTTTTCGCCTGGTCGGATGGTAAGGAAATGGGCAGGATTGTCGGGGCCTATCCGCCGGAAGCATTCCTTGATGGAATCTCGCAAGCCCTTGATTACTGGAACCAGCATAAATCATAAGGCACATATCCAAGACAATGATGACAAGAAAATACCACCTTCTATTCTTTCGTTTGACTATCCTCATCCTTTCCTTCATTTTCATTGCTACAACAGCCGGAGAACAATACGAGATGGTTCGCACCATGGTTAGATTTATTTGTACCAGCTGCATGGGGTTGAGTGGTTGAAAAAGATCGGGCACCTGCGCTTAACTATTCAAATCCTCTCGCTGATTCTGGTCAACCTCGGTTTCATTTCCGTTTTGGAAACCGGTGTTGTGGCACCGGTCTTCTACTGTCATGGCTGCCCGGCAGCCTCATTCGGATGCCCCATCGGAGTCCTTCAGAATTTTGCCGTAGATAGAACCTTCCCGTATTATGCGATTGGATCGCTGGGATTGTTCGGTCTGGCTCTGGGCCGATTCTGGTGTGGATGGGCATGCCCGTTTGGAGCTCTACAGGATTTGTTCATCCGGTTCCGCAGACACAAAGATTTTATAGAATTACCGCCCTTTCCCTGGTTGAAATACCTTTCTTTGCTGGGAATCATGCTGGCAGCCGGAATTCTTGCCGAGACAGCATTCTGCATGGTGTGCCCATCCGGCAGCCTGTTCGCTGCCATACCACACGAATTACTCCCCTCAAAATCCAGCGACGTTGTCCTCTTCCAGCCATCAAAAGAACCCAGTATAGGAACATTCTTCTATGTTCATCTGGCAACACTGGCAGTATCACTGGTTCTTTTCGCCATCATCGGCCGGTTCTGGTGCCGGTATCTGTGCCCCCTCGGCGCTATCTTTGGGGTCTTCAACAAGGTCAGCATCCTCAAGATACGGCTGGATAAATCCAGATGCACAGGTTGCAAACAATGTTTGAGTAATTGTCCGGCCAACCTCAAAGAGCCGGAAAGTATTGGGACTTCCAGTGATTGTCTCCTGTGTGGTGAATGCATCAACTCCTGCCCCACGAATGCACTGGCTATCTCAGCTTCCCTCCGAGTTTAGCTATCTATTGAGATGCGAATGCAAATAAGCTATTATCAAAGCACATAGTAAATTTACACGCGCTCGCCAGAAGTTCATAATATCTTGGCTGGAGAAGAGATTTTCAGCTTAGTGTTAAGCTAACAGTTTCACATTTTAATTTGCAGGTTTGCCTGCTTTCATCATGGGGCGGTTCGCTGCTATAATAGACTTTGCTGCTCAGGAGGCAAGATTTGAAAGCATTATCGGAAAGACTCGAAAGTTGTCAGGTTGCACTTACCGTAGAGGTAGAACCGGAAGAGATGGAAAAGGCCATGGATGAAGCCTACCACCATCTGGTGAAACAGGTAGCCGTTCCGGGATTTCGCAAGGGCAAAGCGCCTCGGGCGCTATTAGAACGCCATGTCGGAAAGGATCAACTGGAATCCGAGGCGCTGGAAAAACTCATCCCGGAATTGTACCAGCAGGCCCTCGAACAGGAGGAGATTGCCGGCATCGGGGAACCCTCCATGGAACTGGTACAAAAGGATCCTCCCATATTCAAGGCCACCATTCCCTTGCCCCCGGAGATAGAGCTGGGAGACTACCATTCCATTCGGATAACCCCCGAAACCATGAATATCACCGATGAAGACATCGAAGAAGCAATCGAAAACCTGCGCAGCATGCATGCCACGCTGGAACCTGTGGAGCGGGAAGTCGAGTTCGCAGATGTGGTAACCATCGACATCAAGGCCACAGTAGAAGATGAAACGGTTCTCGATAGAGAAGGCGAGTCGTTCAAGGTCTCCCGGGATCTCGAACCTGCTCCGGGATTTGCCGAACAACTGGCAGGTATGAATGCGGGTGATGAGAAGGAATTCACTCTGACATTCCCGGATGACCATCCCAATGAGGAACTGGCAGGAAAAGAATGCCATTATGAAGTATCAATTTCCGCAGTTAAAGTAGAAATCCTCCCCGAGATGGATGACGAGTTTGCCAAATCACTTGGCAAGGAAGTAGAAACTGTAGAACAACTCAGGGAAAAGCTGACAGAGAATATGCAAGCTTCGGCAGAAAGGGAAAGCCGCAACAAGCTGGAATCGGATGTAATGGAAGCCGTAATCGATCAATCGAAAATTGAGTTCCCGCCTCTTTTCACCGAACAGGAGATCGAGCGGCTGGCCAGCGAACAGATGATGCGGATGGGAGGAATACAACTGGATGACTTCCTGAAATATCGGGGAATCACCAGAGAAGAATTCAGCGACGAACTCCGTCCAACAGCAGAAAAGCGCGTGCGCGGTTCCCTGGTACTGGGCAAAGTCAAGGAGGCTGAGAGTATCGAGGTTGCCGATGAGGAAATAGATGCCGAAATAGAACAAACACTACAGGATATGGGAGAACAGGGAGAACAACTACGGGAAATGTTTAATACACCCCAGGGCCGCGAATCGGTCCGCGATCGGCTTTTAACCCGGAAGACTCTTGATTCCCTGATCGAATCAACCACAGTCGGTGACGCCGAACCTACAGACGAAACTCCTGACCAATCACCGGAAGCCCAGGAAGAAACTGCTGCTGAGGAGGAGTAATCATGATTGTAAGGCCTGAAGCCATCATTCCCATGGTAGTGGAGAGCGGAAGTAAGGGAGAACGCGCCTTCGATATTTTCTCGCTTCTGCTTAAAGAAAGGATCATCTTTTTAGGATTCCCCATAGACGACCATATTGCGAATGTGATTATCGCGCAGCTTTTATATCTGGAACGTGAGGACCCTGATAAGGATATTCATCTCTATATAAACAGCCCCGGCGGCTATGTTCCCGCAGGCCTAGCCATCTACGATACCATGCAGCTCGTCCGCTGCGATATCTCCACCATTTGTGTCGGGATGACAGCCAGTCTTGCGGCTATTCTCCTCTGTGGCGGCACCAAGGGCAAACGTTATGCTCTGCCACATGCCAAAGTCATGCTTCATCAACCCTCCGGCGGAATCGGCGGTCAAGCTTCGGATATTAAAATTCAGGCCGAGGAAATACTCAAAACTAAAAAAATGCTTTCCGAGATACTTTCCAAACACAGCGGGCAGAGTATTGATAAGGTGGAGGAAGAGACCGAACGTGATCGATACATGAGTGTTGAAGAAGCGAAAGAGTGGGGACTGATCGACGAAGTCCTAACGGGTGAACGCCCAGAGGACATGTAGAGAAGGGAGGATTTATAATGGCAATGAAGAAGACATCCGGTCAAGTACCTGTCATTATCGAAACAACAGGCGGCGGGTCAAGGGCATATGATATCTACTCCCGGCTTCTGAAGGATCGTATTATCTTTCTGGGTGGCAGCGTCGATGACGAGACAGCCAACCTGATCGTTGCCCAGTTGCTGTTCCTCAGTAGCGAAGACCCCAGCGCGGATATCCATTTTTACATCAATTCCCCAGGCGGTTCGGTATCAGCCGGACTCGCCATATACGATACCATGCGCTATGTGCGTTGTGACATATGCACCTACTGTGTCGGCATGGCTGCCAGCATGGGTGCTGTCCTGCTGCTTGGCGGGTCTAAAGGAAAGCGCTATGCTCTGCCAAATTCGCGCGTCCTCATGCATCAGCCACTTATTCCCGGACTGATAAGAGGCACTGCAACCGATCTGGAAATACAGGCCGAAGAGATGCTGCGCATCCGGGAACGCCTGTATAAAATTATCAGCGAGCACACTGGAAAAAATCTGGAGCAGGTGGAAAAGGATTGCGAACGCGATTACTGGATGGACGCTGAGCAGTCACTTACCTACGGAGTGATCGACAAGATAATGGATCATCCCCCCGAAGGATAGGGGAACAAAAAACGTAAGGGTTTGAAATTTTGAACCCTTATACTACAATTCGATCAATCTCTTCCGAGAGATCATAACCCGGAATTGTGTTTCC
>CAZJQZ010000164.1:0-4823 GCA_964548045.1 uncultured Dehalococcoidia bacterium
GGCTGGAAGAGCTACCGGTCAGGCAGAATTACGCTATGCGGTATCTCCAGCTTTATGCGATGAAACACTATCGCCAGGTTACTTTCGATTCACGTGAGGGAGCCCTGGCTTATCGAGAGGAATAGTCCCTGCTTTAATTGCTTATCGAGGAATTCAGAATGTCTTTCTTCTCTCTAATAGAAATGCTGCTTGGGGGTCACATCTTGGGACGGGTGAAAGATGTGAACTGGAATGATCGGGAATGGGGCGAGATGGTCGTCTCCAGAGGGGAGGTTTGCATTCAGGAGAGGCGCAAGACCTTTCAATTTGGGGGGCAGCCAAGTTCAGGATTGAGGATTCCCACGGTACTGATTGCCTCGAGTGAGATTGATTCCGAACACAGGATGACGATCAATTGGATCGATCAGGATGACACCTCTTTTGAAGAAATTATTACTTTTAAAAAACAGGGCGATGCCGGGGTAATTGCTGCCGCACTGGGGCGGGCGCTGAAGGAATTGGGCGAGGAAAGTAAACTGGCGCAACTGGAAAGGGCTGAAAGGGTGCGTCGGCAAAAAGAGGAGCAGGCTCAAAAGGAAGAATTCCTGACAGTCCAGAATGAGAGAAAACTCGTCTGGAAGACCGCAGGGCAACTATGGGAGATCGTCCGAGAGCTTCATCTGATCACGTTGTCTCTTCCGGGGGAGGATTGGAAAACCATCGAAACTTCATGGCGGAAGATTAAAAGCATTAATGACAGGATCGTTCTGAATTTATCCATTGGGGTTGATTCCTTTATGCCGGCTCTGGAAAGCAGGTCGGCGGATGAAGGATTTAAGGATACGCTGAACTTCATTAAATTGCTTGGCGATTCAATCAAAGCGATACGGATCGATAGAGTAGAGGAGGAAGAACTGGCCCAGCGATACGAGAGCTTTCCCCGATGGTCGCATTTGCCCTATTTTTTGCTCTTTGTCCTGACTTACACTGAAACCATGCTGTGTTACAAAGCGGGCGATAATGATACTGCCATGGGAAACATCTCACGGCTTGGACGGCTGGCCATTGTTTTGCAGGAAGAATTCGGGATGAATCTGGAGGAATCTATCAACCTGTTTGCGGCAGGTCTGGAAACGGGCGATTCTGGGCAGGTGCGCGCGACGGGGCAGGCGCTGGAAGACTATCTGGTTGGAGCTGTTGAAAAAAGAGTGGGACACGATTGATGGACGAGGAAATTAGAGACACTGTTGTTTTTTGTCCGAATGGGCACGATAACCCTCCGGAGAATTTGGAGTGTGATACGTGCGGGTTACCCATCATAGACTGGGAGACGGAACTGGAATCTCTGCTTGGGCGCCTGACGGACAAGACCGGTTTTGTGGTGCCGCATATTGGAGGCAGTTTCATCGGCATCGGAACTGCCGGCGGAGAGATAATAAACAATTTGAGCAATTTTTTTGGAGAGGAGATGCCGGGTGTGTCCTTCCTGAATATTGATTCTATGGTGAACGTCAGGCCGGAGACGACGGATGATACCGGCCCCAGAGGGTTGAGATTCTATCAATACGCGGTTGGCGATACCTCTGTTGGCGGAACCATCTATTGTGGGCTGGGGGAGCAGGCAGCTTTACAGGATGATCAACTGGAATCCTATTTACACATGAGCGGGATAAGAAGTGATGATTCCAGCCAGGCGGTGTTCGTGACTGCTGCTGTCGGAGGGGGAACCGGAAGCGGAGTCGGCCCGGTGATGGTCAATCTTTGCAGGCTAAGCAATCAGGATGTTTCCACTTTAGCTGTGGCCATCGCACCCTCTCGCAGTGAAGCTGACCATTCGCATCTGAATGCCTTTTATGGGATCTCAAAGCTGATTGCCATTGGAGGAAAGGCCAATGCTGATATGGTAATCCTGCTAAATTATGACAAGTTGAGGCATATCAGGGGCGTGGGCCGATCGGGAAGAGAGTTCAAGGCTGATGAGGTGGTGAGTTATCTGTTGTGGCTGTTTCAACTGAATTTGCATCGTTCCGGGGTTATCCGTATGTGCAGATTGAGTAGAGGGGCCAAAATCCAGGCGTTTGTACCCTGCCTTGCGATAGGCAGGAGTATCGAGATTTTTGGTAATCTGGCCAATGTTCTGGAAAGTGCCGCCGCTTACCCTCTTGCGGAGATCGACTTCAACAGCGTTATGGCATCTTATTTACTCCTCAGAATTCCCCGTGGGGTTTCTGCCGACTTTCCGGATGAAGTGGTGACAGAGGAGTTCGAGGCATGGAACAGAAAGCATATACCCAATGTGAGTTCCAGCCTCATTCAGATTTTGCACACAAACGAGCGATCTGATCGCATTGATGTCTGCATCCTTCTGGGAGGTAACGATATCGGGGCGAGCATCAAAGATACCATTACGGGTTATCACAGGTTCAAAGCATCTCTAAAGGCATCGGCTCAGTGGGAAGAGTACGGTTTGTTTGAGAAGGGTATCGCTGAAGTGGAACAGGCCATAGAAAATTACGACGGGAAAATGGGTGAATTAAGAGAAAGCAAGTCAGGGGCCTGATGCCCGGAGCAAATGAGGAATATTTGCGCTGGCACAGCCTATTTTTCTGAATTTATTTTGACTTTTTTAAAGAACCAGATGAATGAGAATCCGCAAACGATCCCGGTCATGCAGATCTCGAATTCCCTTATAGGGGTTACCTCCGTCACGTAGACGTTCCCGTGTATCTGCATCAGGAGAAATACCAGAAACCAGTTGAAAGCTGTAGCAATGAAGAGCAGATGCCCCAGAAAATCTGAAAGTTTCAACGGTTTTTTTTCTTCCTCTTTCTCAGGGGCGTTGCTATAGCTTTGCTGAACTTGAATCGCGCTACCGGGCATTGTTTGTACTTGCTGCATGGTATCAAATCTCACTTAGCTCGTTTTTTCTATAAACCAGCTTACCTTTTCGTTCCGGGAGAGACCACGTGGATAGCCCATATTTTTTGTAGGGTTTAGCCTCAAAAATGGATGGTGGCAAACCACTACTTTGAGAGCATGGTTTTTGTTGGTTGAGAGGGAAAGGGGCTTATTCTACAGGGCGGAATTCTACCTGACACATGTGGTTTGAAATAAGGGGCCTCTGAAAAAGAGATGCAGTCCGCCGCGGCGGATTCCTGCAGGGGAAGGGGTTTATATTTCCGGGGAAGGAGCCCGCCCGTTGGTGGATGCCTCCAGTTGGAGGAGCCTCTTTTTCAGTTCCAGTCCTCCACTGAATCCTCCCAGCGACCCACGGGCTCTGCCAACCACACGGTGGCAGGGGATGATTATTGGTAGCGGATTGCAGGCAAGGGCTTTGCCCACTGCCTGCCCGCTTTTAGGACGTCCCAGTTGTTCGGCTATCCAGCCGTATGCACGGGTTTCGCCATAAGGAATGGTGCAAGTCGCTTTCCACACTTCCTGCTGGAAGGTGGTGCTGGTCCGCAGATCAAGCGCATCGGTGAAACTGACTTCTTCGCCTTCGAAATAGCGTTCAATATGAGCGATCAGCTCTTTGAAAGAAGAGACGCTGGCTACTGCTTTGGGGAGCATATCTCCAATCAGGGTCAATGCTTTGTCCGGGGCAGGCTGGGGAAGGGTGAGTTTGCACAAACCCTGTTCCGAAGCAACGATGGCTATCCAGCCAAGCCGGGTATCGAATACAGTGTAACTATATGACAAGGGTGAACTCCTCCGGGTCAATCTGTTTTTTGGCGGGGTTGTATCTTTGCCTGAGTCTTGACCGGCAGACCCCAGACTTGGATGAATCCTACTGAAGCGCTCTGGTCAAACACATCCCCTTCATCGTAGGTGGCAAGGCTAAGCTCGTAGAGGGAATAATCTGACTTTCGTCCCACAACTGTAGCGCTACCCTTATGCAGACGTATCCGCACTGTTCCGGTCACGAATTGCTGCGAACTTCTTATATAAGCATCGAGATCGTATCGCAGGAAACTAAACCACAGACCATCATAAATGAGATTGGAATAGGTTTGAGTAACGATTTCCTTGAAGCGCTGTTGATCCCGATTAAGGGTCAGGGCTTCCATTGCGCGATGTGCCTTGAGCAACACCGTTGCCGCCGGAGCTTCGTAAATCTCTCGCGATTTGATCCCTACCAGCCGATTTTCCAGATTGTCGATTCGTCCCACTCCGTGGTCTCCGGCAACTTTGGCCAGTTGATCAATCAGAGCGACGCCATCCATGGCTTTACCATCAAGACTGACAGGAATGCCCTGCTCAAATCCGATCTCCACATAAGCCGGTTCTTCCGGCGCATCTTTGATTGATTTGGTATATCCGTAGATATCCTCCGGCGGCTCGGTCCAGGGGTCTTCCAGCACGCCACATTCAATGCTCCGGCCGTACAGATTCTCGTCGGTTGAATAAGGGCTCTCTGAGGTGACCGGGATGGGGATGTTATTCTTTTTGGCATAGGCGATTTCTTCTTCTCTGGTCAGTCCCCACTCGCGGGCCGGCGCGATGATCTTGATTTCGGGATCGAGGGCATTGATGCTCACATCAAAACGAACCTGATCGTTGCCTTTGCCGGTGCAGCCGTGGGCAATGGCTGTGGCCCCTTTTTCGTGGGCAGTATCCACCATCAGTTTGGCAATCAGGGGACGGGCGAGAGCGGTAGCGAGGGGATATTCCCCTTCATAGAGAGCGTTGGCCTGAATCGCAGGGAAAACAAAATCCTCCACGAAGGCCTTTCTGGCATCGATGACGAGCGATTCGATGGCTCCAACATCGAGACCCCTTTGCTGTATCGAGGGGTAATTCTTTTCCATTCCAACATCGATTGCCAGCGCGATCACCTCATATCC
>CAZJQZ010000165.1:0-4774 GCA_964548045.1 uncultured Dehalococcoidia bacterium
TGTGAAGGTATCAGTTCTCCTATTGTGGCTGTTGCAACATTGATAACCGTATCTGCCGCTCCATAGTAGACGATCAGTTCATCATCCTCATCGAGAATGTATTTATCCATATCTCGTGGAATAGCTCCACAGGTGAAAACTACATTCGGCACCCACGAAGCATCGTCACCCCCCAGTTCACATTCCATCGTCGGTTCCAGAATAAAATTGGGGGAACGGTAAATCAGCTTCGAAGGGTCGTTCAGGTCAAGAAGCATCACCCCTAATCGATAAACGCTGGCGCAATCAACACCATGGGTAATCAGCAGCCATCCGTATTTGGTTTTGATGGGCTGTGATCCGGCACCAATCTTTTGCGAATCCCAGACAACTTTTTCCGATGCTTCCGCCAGCACTTTGTGTCGGCTGTTATGCCAGGGGCAATCGGCTTTGGGAGCAAAAGAAATCCAGATATGTGGTTCAATCCGATGAAGCATAACATACTGACCATTGAAATCCTCAGGAAACAGAACGGCATCTTTGTTCGGCAACCCGGGCAGGAACAACCCATGCCGATGCCACCCGTCCCAGCAATAATTCACAAAGTCTGTTGTTGAAATAGAAGCTAAAGCTATTTGTGCGATCTCTCCATCATAGGCAGTGTACGTCATGTAGATACGGCCACCAAGCAACGTTAAACGGGGATCTTCACAACCCCGCCTCTCGCTTTTGTCCACAGGTTCAAAGATCGGCTCAGTGAGCCTCTCGTTGAATTCAAATCCGTCTCGGCTTATGGCCAGACCCAGTCGAGAGATTTCATCCTCCCCGTAAGCGCGATAAACGAGGTACAACTTCCCTTCGAGAGCGAGCGTAGCCGCGTTAAGCACATATTTCGACTCCCACGAATGCTCTCTTATTGGCTTCAGCACCGGGTTCCCGTGAAATCGATTCAATGTCCCGGCTGCCGGCAGATTCGATGGCTTATTCTCACATGCCATCACCGGAACAGGAATATCCCATGCGCAGAGCTTGTCCTCAGTGGTATTAGTATCGATGGTTTTTATCATCTTTGCTCCCTCTGGCAAACTACTTAATCCGCTGTCGGCAATTCCATCAGTTTCCCGGACAAAAGTAACTCTCGTGTATAGATCGATAGTACCACAAATACTGTAAAATACGCATAAAGCTTATGGCATGTATAATTGAAGTTTGATAAACGGTAATTCAAAAACAGGGTAAGCGTTTAATAACAGCTCTTTTTACGATCAAAACGGCACTTGAAGCCCTGTGCTGTAATTGGTTATCATGAGTAGGCGCAGCATTTCGCCGGGGTTGTTTTTTAGACCACCGATTGAGCATTGAATCTGGGTTAGCTTCAGTTTTATTCTACAAGGAGGCATAAAAAGATAATTAATGGACTACACTGAAATAAATTATGCAATATCCGAGCAGATACTGACCATAACTTTGAACCGTCCGGAGCAGATGAATACATTCACTCCCCGAATGCGAGTTGAACTTATCGATGCCTTTGACCGGGCGGATGAAGATGACGAGGTTCGGGTGGTTATTGTGACCGGTTCAGGCCGGGCATTCTGCGCCGGTGCCGATTTTGGGCACGGGGCAGAGACATTCGATTATGGCAAACGCGATGGGGAAGATATCCTGGAAAAGCACAGGGATAACGGAGGGCTGGTTTCCCTCAGGATTTACGATATGAAAAAGCCGGTGATTGCGGCAATCAACGGCCCGGCAGTGGGAGTGGGGATCACCATGACCCTGCCAATGGATATTCGCTTAACTACAGAAAGCGCCAGAATCGGATTCGTATTTACCCGGCGAGGGGTAGTACCGGAAGCATGCAGCAGCTGGTTCCTGCCTCGGATTGTGGGAATGAGTCAAGCTATGGAGTGGGTCCTTTCAGGAAGGGTTTTCTCCGCTCAGGAAGCACTTGCCGGAGGGCTGGTCAGCGAGGTGCTGGCCGCGGATGAACTGCTTCCCAGAGCCCGTGAACTGGCTCTGGAGATTGCCCGCAACACCTCCTCGGTTTCGGTGGCTCTGGCGCGGCAGCTTTTGTGGAAGATGGCAGGAGCAGACCATCCCATAGAAGCGCATAAGATCGATTCGCAGTGCATGTACTGGACTGGACAAAGGAAGGATACTGCCGAAGGCATTCGTTCCTTCCTGGAGAAAAGGCCACCGCAATTTACGATGAAGCCAAGTCTGGATATGCCGGAATTCTATCCGTGGTGGGAGGAAAGATCGTTTAAGCAGGGGCAGGTTTGAAACCTGTCCCTACTTGACACCCCTTCGCCTGCCTGATATATTTTCAGTGTGGAAATATTCTGAGGCGAATACAATGACGGAGAATCAAAAACTGCGATCATCAGACGAGCACATCCTCCAATTCGTGCATCACCTGAAAGCGGTAATGAGCAAGATCACCAGCCCCTCATCTCAAGAGCCGTACCATCTTCACAATGCCATACCTTCGTTTGAATCCAGGGAAAGGCTCGACCCAGCCACTTTTCATCGTATGGGCAATATACTTTACGAAAAGAGAACTCCTACGATGGGAGAGATAAGTCAGGCTCTTGGGGTACCGCTCTCTACAGCAACCCGCATGGCCAACTGGTGGGTAGATAGCGGATATGCCGAGAGGATGGACGACCCCGATGATCGCAGGGTTGTTAGATTGGGCCTGACCGATAGCGGCCAGCAATTGCTGGAAACGATCGAAGATACCATGATTCGCAATGTCAGGGCAGTTCTGAGATGCCTGACGCCCGAGGAACAAACCATCCTCATCACCCTTTCCGGAAAGGTAGCTGCCAGCTTCAGAGAGTCCCAGGACTAAATCCTTGAAATCATATTTTGACATGGTTTCCTTTTACCTATAAAATAGTTAATAAAGTAAATATTTAACTTTGTTAAGTTTTTGCACAGGTTATTCTATGATGAAAGATGACCCGATTGAAGATGTCTTGGATGCGCTGGCGCAGATGCCCAAGCTGCACCGATCAGTTCAGAAGGATATATTCAAACAGGCACTGGAAAATCTAGATGTGGATGTTTCGCGCCTTCATCTGGAAATCCTGAAGGTTTTGTATGAGGAAGGGACACTGCACGTGGCTGAAATAGCTGATCTGCTGCTGATATCCAAACCGCAGATGACCCACCTGATAGATGAGTTGATAGAACTGGAGATGGTAGAAAGGCAACCAAATACCATCGACAGGAGGAAAACCAATATCGTCCTTGCTCCAAAAGGTGAAGCGGCAGGAAAACAGTTTCGCGAGAACATCAGGGAAAACTTAAGGACCAAACTGGCTGCTTTGAACAAAGAACAACTGGTGGAACTGGCTGCTTCGTTGCGGAAGATCGGGGATGTGATTTACCCGCTACGGTAAAAGTGTCATTCCCGACCCCGTTCGGGAATCTGCTTGACCAGTTCGGCAAAGATTTTGGATATCATTAAGCAATGTTTTTGAGGATATGAGAAAATGAAGAACATTTTTAAACGACTGGGTATATTCATTGAAAAGAGACACCTGATAATTTTCGTTATTGGACTGTTACTCATCGTGCCGGCGATTTTTGGAGCTATGCAGATCGAAATGGCCACCGGCACCGAAACGTTCATTTCTACTGATTCCACAGTTTACAAGGATTATGACCGATTCAATCAGCAATTCAGTGGCAGTGTGGTCCTGATCATGCTAGCGGATGATGATTTAAACCAGTTGCTGCATCCGCATAATATTGCCGCGATGGATGCCATCGAAACTGAAATGGGCTCCAGCCCTCATGTAATCTCTTCAGTAGGGCCTGCCATGTTTGTAAAACATGAGCTTGATCAGGATACCATACCGGACGACCCTGAAGCAGTTTTTGCTGCAGTCACAGACCCAGCTACCGGCGAGATTAAGCCTCAGCTTAGGCCAGTTTTTCCTGATGATGAGCATGCCCTCATCTTCATCACATTAGATGGTAAGCTGGAACGCGGTATACAGCGGGATTTTGCCAATGAAGTCATGGCAATGGTCGAAGATGCCGACTTTGACGGGATTGATGAAGTTATCGTCAGCGGCGGACCGGTTTTTATGAATGAGTTGGAAGACATGATGAGCGGCAACATGCAAAAGATGTTCCTGCTATCGATAGTACTGATGCTCGTAATTCTGGCTGTCATCTTTAAGGTTCGGGGATTCTTTGCCTGGCGATGGTTGCCCCTGGGGGTTGTATTTATCGGGATTGCTTATGCTTTCGGTATCATGGGTGTGCTCAGTATTCATATGACCATGGTCAGCATGGGCGCCTTTCCCATATTGATCGGACTTGGTGTGGACTATGCAATTCAGTTTCACAACCGCTATGACGAAGAGTCCCGCAGGGGGGAGACCGTTGCTGATGCTATCATCGATTCGGTTTCCAATATCGGGCCGACTATCGGCATCGCTATTGCTACTGCCTGTCTCGGCTTTGCCGCTTTGTTCTTTTCGCCTGTTCCCATGATCCAGGAGTTCGGGTACGGTTTGATCATTGGGGTTGCAGCCTGTTACGTGCTTTCCATGTTCTTCCTGACATCAATCCTGCACTGGCACAGAAGCCGTCGGGCAATATCCAAATCGAAATCGGACCAAAAGATAAAGAAACCTCTGATGCAGGGACGTCATTGGCTGGATAGCGGACTTCATCGCCTTGCTCCATGGGTCATCAAAAACCCTGTATATATACTTCCCATAGCACTGATACTGAGCGTAGCAGGTCTCGTTGCTGACTTTCATATTGAGAC
>CAZJQZ010000166.1:0-4773 GCA_964548045.1 uncultured Dehalococcoidia bacterium
TTTTAAATCTCATCGGATTGTAAAACACACATCGGGAGGTAGCCGTATCCCCGGACACTTTGATATCGAAGTTGGCCACCACGTGCTGGGTCATGGAAAATAGGGCAAGTACTTCTTCAAGCCATGCTTTGACCTCAGGAAATTGCCCTTTGGTGCCTCCGGACGCGGTGTAATCGATAAAGGCATCCGAGGTAAAAACTGAATCGAGCCCGTCATATTGTTTGGAATCGAGGGAAGTACAGTAAAGAGTAAGAATGCCCTGGATTTCCATTTGATCGGAGATTTCCCGGATTCTGTTCGATTCAACCATTTTTTCATCTCCTTGCTAAAAGCCTGAATCATCGAGTGTTAAGTCAATCCTGATCTGCTCCTGAAGATCAAAACCAGTTTGAGCGGGGAAATTACCATCTCCACAGGAATGACATATCGAAAACGATTTTCTCATCCGACATTGGAGTATTCCCGGCTTTGGCTAAAGCTGCCTTCTGATGACGGCCTGCGCATGAGCAGTCAGGCCTTCCGCACTGGCAATGGCTTTGGCGTGGGGAGCAAGCTCTTTGAATGATTTCTCCCCCAATTCAACCAGACTGGTAACCTTGAGAAAATCGAGCACGTTGAGCGGTGAACTGAAGCGAGCCGTTCCTCCGGTGGGCATCACATGGCTGGGTCCGGCTACATAATCGCCCAGAACTTCGGGGGAGCTTTCTCCGATAAAAATGCCGCCTGAATGCCGGATTTTGCCAGCAACCGAATTGGAGTCCTCAACCAGCAGGCACAGATGTTCTGGAGCATAAGCATTGACCAGTTCGATAGCTTCATCCATACTTTCCGTCACAACGATTCCGCCATGCTGCTCAAGTGATTTTCGGGCTATTTCGCCACGATCCAGTTCAGCAAGCTGATTCCCGACCTCATCGCTGACCTTTTCCGCCAGCGACGCAGACGTAGTGATCATGATCGCCGAAGACAATTCATCGTGTTCGGCCTGGGCCAGCAGATCGGCAGCGCAGGAAACCGGGCGGGCAGAATCATCAGCCAGAACTATAGTTTCCGTGGGCCCCTGGAGTCCATCAATAGCTACTGCCCCAAACACCTGCTTTTTAGCCAGCATCACAAAGATGTTGCCCGGGCCACAGATTTTATCGACTTTGGGAACTGACTCGGTCCCGAACGCTAAGGCAGCTACGGCTGCCGCTCCGCCAATCGCAAAAACCCGATCGACTCCGGCGATCTGAGCTGCCGCCAGTGTGAGTGGTGGGATGTGACCATCTGGCTGAGGCGGAGTTGCCAGGATTACCTCATCGACTCCAGCCGCTTTCGCCGGAATGGCTGTCATCAGCACAGTGGAAGGATACGAAGCTGTCCCTCCGGGAGCGTACACCCCTACTCGCTCAAGAGGAGCCAGCAACTGTCCGATTCCCTCGCCAAATTCACTTCTGCCGAGAGGGAGCGAATCACGTTGCCGGAGGTGAAAAGCCCGAATCCTTTCGGCAGCGATCTCAAGAGAAGTCAGCAGTTTTTCGTCGGCTTTTTCCTTCGCCGCTGAAATTTCTTCCCGAGTTACCTCAAATCGATCAAGCTTTGCTCCATCCAGCTTTTCAGCGTACTCAGAAATGGCGGCATCACCATTGCTTCTCATATCAGCAATAATTCGTTCAACAACTGCCTCAGCCGTGAGCTCCTGGCCAAATGTATCCCTGATTCTCTGCTTCACCTGCGGAGGAAGCTCCACGGTTCCAGCAGGCAATCGTTTGAGCAAAGTGGATTTGGCAGTTTCGATATCGCGAATTATCTTCATCGATCTTCTCTTATCCCTGATCCAATCCCTTTTCAAACAGTGCTATCATCCTTTCCATCCGGTCCTTTTTTGCGGGATCAATCAGGCTGTTTGAATTCCCGATCAGGCAACCGGTCGATTCAAAAAGAGTCTCAATTATTTTGAGGTTGTTTTTCCTGAGCGTGCTGCCGGTCTCGGTGTTTTCGATCAGCACGTCGGCGTCCTCCGGCAAAAAGGCTTCGGTAGCTCCCCACGAGGGGATTACCTTGTACGGCGAAAGGTGATTATCACGGGCGTACTTATCGGCAATGTTCGTGTATTCGGAAGCGATCCGCAAAACCGGGATTTCCCCCGACCGCATGAGTGCTTTCAGTGCGCTGGTGCTTTCGGCCGGAACATCGTTGTGAACCACCGCCACAATCCGAACCCGGCCAAATCCGAGACTGACCAGTTCCTCTACCGGACTCAGGGGAAATCGATCAAGCTGGTCGGCCAGCCAGTCCTGTCCGGTAATCGCCAGATCGAAGTTGCCGTTGGCCACCTGCAGCGGCATATCCTGCGGTCGAACCACCTTTACGCTGACGCCGTCAAAAACAGGAATCGGACGCCTGGTAGGGAGGGGCGAACGATAGCCCTTGACCTTCAGCCCGGCTTCCTTAAGGAATTTGATGGTATGAGATTGCTGATGCCCATCGGCCAGCGCCAGGGAAACTACATCATCGGGAAAGAGCGAGAATTCAAATTTGTCCTCCGAATCGATTTCGGAAATGGTCAATTCTTTCTCTTCTTCCTTCACCTTTGGATTGGTTCGGTAGAACGGGGCCATGAGAGAACTCATGTCCTTTTGCTCTAAACTGTTCCGGTTAGCGATAAGACAAGCGTTACCGGAGAGGATTCTGGCTATCGGGATGAGGCCTTTTTCTTCAATATCCTCCACCGAAGTGGCAGATACAATAGCCAGGTCAGCATGCTCCGGCGGATAGGCATCAGTAGCTCCCCATAAAGGAAATATGCGGAAGTTGGGCAGTCTAAGTTTCAGCGCAAAAGCCTCGGCCAGATTAGGGTACTCGCTAACGATGCGCACGGGACCGGGCACGGACTTCACATCCTCTACCGAATGCAGGCCCGAAAACCTGCTGGTGCTCAAATATAGCTCTCGCTGGCCGTATCCCAGATCGCGCACTTTTACGATCGCATCGCTGTGATACTTGGCCAGCAGCTCCTGAGTCCAGTCGGAACCGCAGATCGCCAGATCGTAGTTCCCGCTGGCGACCTGGATGGCGATATCCTTTTCCTGCAGAACCTTGGTGAACAAATCCGGAAACGTTTTGGATTTCGGGCGATAAGAACGGCTAGATTCGCTATAATCGAGATATTCAAACCCTGCCCTTTCGAGAAAGGCTGCCGTATATCCCTGAATCCAGCCCTTGGGAAGAGCCAGCTTCACTTTGCCCCCGCTTTTAGAGCTTCCAGAAGCTGTTTTCGGGAAAGCTCTGGCTGATCCTCGCCGGTAGTTGCATCGGTCAAACTGAACAGGATTTGCTTCCCTTTCCTCTCGAATGAAACCAGCCAGTGGTACTCAGTCCCGCTGTCTTTACCCAGGTCTATTTGCACTACATATCCCTCTGTGCGCAGCACGCCGGCAATTTCAAACGAGTACTTCATCCCTTCCTCCTGCCCGACTCTGCTGGTGAGCAGGATTTTCACGGGGCCTGGTTTGGCCTCATCGATTCTCACAAGGTCAATCCGGTTGGCAAAGAGCGCAAAACCGGAAGCAGGAACATTATTTCCTCCTACGAGGGGGATTAATTCATCGTAGCGGCCACCGTGCCCTAGCGCTTTGCCCATGCTATATAACTGGAATATCATGCCGGTATAATATTCAAACCCCTCACCGGAAGCAAGGTCGATTTCATAATCCTGCCCGATGCTATCCAGCAACTCAGCTATCTGAGAGAGGTCATCTATACAGTGTTTGACAGGTTTGAGTTTTTTCGGCAACACGCTCTTGAGATTCTCCAGAAAACCCGATGACGTGCCCTGCAAATCAAGCAGCAGGTTGAGAAATCTCTTGACCCCCGGCGATTGGCCCTCAATATTGCTGAGGATACTGGTATCACCGGAGAGGATTTCCTTGAGTCTTTGAGACTGCTCTTCCTCGTCAAGGCCCATCTCTTTGAGCAGCGTTTTGAACAGTCCGACATGTGAAAGTTTCACACTGACCGGACCAATGCTTAGCTTATTTAGAATCTCCAGTGCCAGCATGATGAGTTCAGCATCGCCTTTCGGTTCCGTTCCGCCAATCAGCTCAGCCCCGCATTGCCATCGCTCCCTCGATTTCTGCCCGGTTCCCTCGAAGGAAAACATGTTCTCCACATAGCAAAGCCGGGCCACAGGTACATCCAGCATGTTTTCAACGTAGAATCGGGCTGCCGGAATGGTGCCATCCGGCCTTAAAACCACCCGCTCGCCACTCCATCCATCCCAGTCCAGGAAGGTATACACTCGACTCAGCATCTCAGGGGTAAGAGTCCCAGCAGACGTGAAAAGATGCAGATATTCCAAAGTCGGGGTCCGTATCTCCTTATAGCCCCAAGCCAGGCAGGAGGTGCGGAACACCTCTTCAATACGGCGGAACCGCAGCATATCCTGTGGCATCAAATCACTGGCGCCTTTACATCGCGGAATTTTCATATGCTATCTCCAAAGGTATATCAAGATTCATTCTATCGGAATGTGAATGGCACTTCAAGGGAATAAAGCTAGCCATCAGAATCCTGAGGTTCTTTCAGCTTTAGATTGCTGACGTCGGCGTGAGAAAACTTGCCCGCAGATATGACCATCTTCATGCATTCATCGACCGTCATATCAGTATGGATAATCTGATCTTCCGGGAGAATCTGCAGGAACCCGGAGGTCGGATTGGGAGCAGTAGGGACATAAACGTTGACTATTTTCCGACCTGATTCGTCACAGGCCACATTTGTTACTAGTCC
>CAZJQZ010000167.1:0-4764 GCA_964548045.1 uncultured Dehalococcoidia bacterium
ACTTTAAATACTCAGTTTGCATATTATACATGTTTTTCCTAAAAAGAAAACTACCCCAAGAAAGATTTGGGGGTATACCCCCAGAAACAACTGATGGTTTACCCGGTTTACAGGCATAAATCAAAACCTGTAGGATTTGGGTAACCGCGGCAAAACCACTTTGGAACTTGTGGGGTTGACAGTTTCTTTACAGGATGGGTCAATTCTAGCATCATTGGGTTAGGGACAACCTGAACTTTAAAAAAATGGCGTTTGGAGTTCCCTCAGGGGATCTTCAGATGCACTCCGATAAAGGCAAACCCGTCAAAAGACGGGGGCGCAAAGCTATGGGTCTAAGGTCAGGACAAGACTATGATTGCCAGGCTACCGAAGAGTTTGCGCTACACGACTAACCGAAGTGGTGTGTTATATCTAAGGACGCCTTTATCAGGCGTCCTTTTTTGTTGTGAGAATTGCAACCGGGGAAGAACCACGTCAATTAACCCTCACAATAAGGAGGAACAATGAAGTATGACGAGCGAATATTAAAGTACATTGAAACAAAGAATTCAATTCCTACTATAACAGGCGATGAGTTCAATGGTTCAACACGGCATAAGAAGCGAAAAGCAAAAAAAGCAAAGAAATGCTGGGTTAGACAGATCAACAGGGAGAATCTTGCAATTATGGAAAGGGCTGGATCCTGACAAAGTTGGGGGAGAGTGGAACGAATGACAAATATTTTCTTTGCAAGCACGTATCCGCCCACAATGTGCGGAATAGCTGACTACACCAGCTTTATAACTAGGGAAAGCATTGCAGAAAGATGCGGAGTGCTGACATTTAATGGGGTAAAAGAAAAAGCACCATACTTGTGCAATGATGCGCAAACCGATAAAAAAGTCTGGCATGGCATACCATCCGGTGATCTACTCTCGGCATCAGTGATCAGAGAAGGGCTCTCCGATCTGGGGGCAAGAATCAATGATGCCGTCTTGTGGTTTCAGCACGAAAACGGAATCTGGCCGAATGATGAGAAATTTGTTGCAATGCTCAAAGATCTGCATATGCCCAAAGTGGTAACCTTCCATACTCTGCATTTCCAGAGTCTGGAAACGGCAAGCGGATTGACCTTGAATCAGCGCAATATGCTTCAAGCTATACTTCCGTACGTTGATGCCATTACGGTTTTCAGCCATGGCGTATACTGGGCAGTCATTTCAGCATTCCCCGAATATGCCGAAAAAGTATCCGTACTTAAACATGGCATACATTCCTACCCGGAAATAAGTTGCCTGAGCCGCAAAGAAGCCAAGGAAAAACTCAACGATTTTTTACTTTACGAATCCGATCTGGACCAGTCAACGAAAGAGTCATTGCACAATAAGCGCATACTCACCGATCCCGATACGTTTGTCCTTGGACAAACCGGATTCCTGTGCCCTCAAAAGCAATCAGAGGCTCTTTTTGTTGCCAGATATGAACTTGAAAAGCGTATTGTTCACAAAAGGGTTGCCGCAATACGAATAGGAGCCACACGGGAAGAATCCCACAGCATCTATGCCGAACTATTGAGAGGGCAGGAAAACGGCAGGCCCAAACTACTTCTCGAGACTTGGCTTCCCCCCGATATTCTTCCCTTGGCACAACGCGCTTTTGATGTGAACTTCAGTTGGCCTGATGACTGCACTCAGAGTGGTGTGCTGGCTCATGCTCTTGGCGCCGGGGCAATCGTTGCGGGCCGTGATATGGAAGGCGTGGGAGAGACCCTGAGTGAAGCCGGTCAGCCTGTACATAAAGATATGAAATATTTACTGCGGCAAATCAGGAACCTGATATTAAGCCCTGAATCCGCCCGGCAAGTGGAAGAAGAATCACTTAAATATGCCGCAAGATTTTCGTGGAAGAACCGGGCGGCTAAGCATTTTGAACTGGCTGAACGCATTCAGTATCCTGTACTCCCCTCAGATTTTCAATTCTATTTTCCCCATACTAGTAATGCGTTCGCTCGTTCGCTCATTCGCGCAAATTGAAAGCAAGGAGAGGCTAATGAACAAGTTAAATGTTGAAAGATCAGGCCTAAAAGGCAATTGGATGACTCCCAGGGGCGAGTTCATAAACACACTGGCAAAAATGCGCCAACTGAGTCCTTTATTCTGGACCGCAAGGTCTCAGGGCAAATTGACAAAAACTGTGCTGGAGGAATTCGAACACCGGACCGCTGAGGAGTTCAGCCGTTTGAAATCTGCCTTCCTGACCAACATCTCACACGAATTGAAAACGCCGGTTACTTCTATTAAAGGCATGGCTCAAAGCCTCCTGATGACGGACATGAAATGGGACACTGAAACAGTGAAAGATTTCCTCGCCACGATAGACAGGGAATCGGATCACCTGATAGATATGATCGAAGATATGATAGACATGGCCCAAATAGAGGGTGGAGTGATGTCACTGCATAAAGATATAGCCAGCATCGAGATGGTTATCCAGCAACTCAATGGCACGTTAAGTAACACTCTGGGCGAACACGACCTCGAATTGAAATTATCAAGCAATCTTCCACAGACCAGGATGGATGTAGTGCGCATCGGGCAGGTTATTGCCAACCTGGTGGAGGATGCGGTAATTCATTCCCCAAAAGATGAACCAATTACAATCGAATCCGGAGTCTCCGATAACAATTTGATCGTAAGCATTATTAACCGGGGTACCGGGATTTCCCGCACACACCAGGCGACAATTTTTGAAAAGTTTGACAGCTTGGAAAAGAACGTTGAATACGGAAGACGCGGAAGTTGTTTGAAACTGGCAATCAGCGAAGGGATCGTGAAAGCACATAACGGCAAGATGTGGATGGAAAGTAAACGGGGCCAGGGGGCAAAGTTCATTTTCAGCCTGCCAATCGTGAAGAAATAGTTGTAAAGCGGAAAAATGCAAAAATTATCTCAGACATGGGGGAATCTGGCAGGAGGGGAAAATGGCAAAGCGCATCCTTATAGTTAATGACGATCCCTTTCTGCTGAAGCATGTAGTGGCCAATCTGCGAGCGCGCGGCAACAAGACAGTAATGGTAGGAGAAGGCAGAACCGCCCTTGATATAATTGACCAATCACCCCCTGACCTTGTAATAATGGATACTAAGATTCGGGACATGGACAGCATGGAAATGTGCCGTAAAATTCAGGAGATATCTGAAGTTCCCATAGTATTACTGTCCGACAATCCCGAACTGGCAGACAAAGACAATCTGAATTCGCTGAACCTCAGGATCGAAGACTGCATCGTTAAACCCTTTGAAATAGAGGAACTACTGGCATCTGTACGAACAGTGCTTCAGCAAATAAAGGAATAAAACTCAAACGAAAAGTGGGGAGTTATGGATCTGGAATCAGAAACGAAAGAACAGTTGTCTGATGATCTTGAACTGGCGGTCAGCAGGGTCTTTAACCTGGAAGCCATTGATGGTGAGCGCAGGCAGATGGGGAACCTGATTCGCCATCAGTCCTATTTGCTGGAGAATATCTCGGATGCTGTTATCTCCACGGATATCAACTTTGTAATTCAAATCTGGAACAGGGCGGCGGAAAAGCTATACGGCTGGCGGGCAGAAGATGTGATCGGCAGGTCTTTAAAGGGAGTTATCAGGCCGGAGTACCCCGAACATATCCGGGAAGAGACAGTTCGTCTTTTCATGGAAGAGGGTGGCTGTGGGAGGGAAGTAATCCATTGCAGGAAAGATGGAACCGCCGTAGTCGTTTGGTCTAACGTTTCTATGTTGAAAGATGCGAATGGCAATCCGAGGGGAGCTGTCTTGATTAATCGTGGTATCCCTGAACGCAAACAGTCGGTAGAAATGCTGATGGAGTTCGAGCAGAAATACCAGATGTTAGTCGAAACAGTCATCGATTCTATCTTTACGATAGATAAGAAAGGGTATTTCACATATCTTAATCAGGGTTTTGAAAAGTGCACAGGTTATCTTTCTCAGGATTTTATTGGGCACCATTTCACTGAAATCATCGCTCCCGAATACAGAGAATCAACGATTGCCCGCTTCAAAAAAGGGCTTGCCGGTGAAGCAATACCGCTTTTTCATGAAACCGAGATTATTCATAAGAATGGATCAAAGTTGCCGATAGAATTACATTCCACATCGCTTCTTGATGCCGAAGGTCGAACAATTGGCAGAATTGGAACCGTCCGCGATATCACCAAACGCAAGTGGATACAGGAAATGCTGAAGGAGAGCGAGCAGCGTTTATCCTCTATAATGGATTCAATATTGACAGGGGTTGTGACTATCGATTTTGAGACACATACTATTATTGATGCTAATCCCGTTGCTGCTGAGTTATTTGGCTCCCCCAGAGAGGAAATCATTGGGAAGAGTTGCTATGAAACTATTTGCCCTTATGAGGAAGGATATTGTCCGATTACGAATATAGAACAACCCACAGGAAAATCAGAACAAGTACTCGTAAACGCCAAAGGGGAGAACATACCAATTCTAAAAACCATGACTTCGATAGATTTGAAGGGACGCAAGTATCTGATTGAGAGCTTCATCGATATCACTGAGCATAGGCGGGCTGAAGAGAGAGCGGCAAGGATTCAGACACTGGAAGAATTGGAACGCATGCAAAAAGTCTTTCTGGCCAGTGTGGCTCACGATCTGCGCAATCCCCTCACTTCAATAATGGGCATATCCAGCGGTATTTCGGGCAATATCAGCAACATCAATCCCGATTTGCTGGAAAGATCCATCCGAACTATCGCGCGGGC
>CAZJQZ010000168.1:0-4738 GCA_964548045.1 uncultured Dehalococcoidia bacterium
AAGACCAAAGAATGGCTGGTCTATGACGTCGATGAAGGCGCTCCTGATCAGTTTGGTACCCTTAACAGAGGCCAGGGCTACTGGGTGAATGTCACCGAGGATTGTTCCATAGTTTATGGCGCTCATACGTATGACTTGGTTACAGGCTGGAACCTTATCGGCTGGCAAGACTAATAAGCTGTCAGTTTTCAACTTATTGGTGTTTAACAGGGGCACGGCGCAAGCCGTGCCCTTTGCTTTTGTGCTTGGTATGTAATTAATTATTGAACATTCTGCCCTATGAAGGGTGCTTCGTCGTCTATCTCAATCGGGCTCCTCGCAATTCCGTTCCTAAACCAATATCATTCAATACGATAATTGAAATTTTTTTGTAAAGTGGTATAATATAGTTTAATCTAAAACACTATGTTTTGTTCCTAGTAATTCCAAAAAAGGCAATGAAGAAGGGGTGGATGAAATGAAAAAGAAAGAACTTCTGGCATTGTTATTTGTACTGGCATTAATAGCCACCGCGGTAGTCTGGCGGACCGTTACCCCTCAGGTAATCGCCGATGACGGCCCGGTGATGGGTGGCGCAAACTGGGATTCCGATGGTGTGGAGTGGCAAATGTATACCACTTATGACACCGTCACTCATGAGTACTGGACCTACTGGATGGATGGTTATGGCTCCTATGTGATAGGGGATTGTACTAACCACATGCCTAGCACTGCGCCCGAGAATGAATACCCCTGTGAGTTCGAAAGGGAGGGTTCGACGTCACGCAATGTTTATTCCGGCAGGATGGTTCTTTCCGAGGATATCGATCGAGAAGCCAGGGGTTTCGCTACCGATGTCCGTGGACCGATGGATGTATGGTTCTATCGGGAGACCCTGGAGCCGATTGAGCGTTACCAGCTTGCCGGTGCTACTATCGGTGCGGTGGACTCAGGCGTATGGGTAGATAGCATGAGTGGCTTTGAAACCAGCCGAGACCTGAGTGGTGGAGAATCCTGGTCATATAATGAATACATTGAGGCTGACTGTTGCGCATGTGCAGCTGACGAGGGCGATACCGCCAGCAATTATAGTGTTTCGGTGGCTGACGACCCCGCAAACCGGACCGTGAACGGCATGACTTTCTCATGCTATGCGGTATCCAGGACTGAAGCCCGTGGTACTATCACCGATTACTGGGATGTGGATGGTGTCTTGGCGGGTCCTGTTGAAACCAATGATCCGGTTACTTACGATAACCCGCAGACGTTTAAACTGGTCTACCACGAGTGGCCCGGCGAGCCTGTAGTTTATACCTGCGATTCCGGAGGAAGTCCTAAAACCAACTTTGCCTCCAGCGATCACATATATATCACCGGCCACTGGATGACCCTGAACCATGCCAATACTCTGACTCCTGATGTTACCTATGATATCTGGGTTGGGCAGGGAATCCCAAGCGGAAACTTGACAGCTTGCGGCTACACCGATACCGACATCGATGCCAATGTCGGTCCTCAGTCTGGCACCAACGAGCCGGGATCATTCGGCCCCATCGATCTGGGCACAGCATCCTCGCTGGGTATCAATGGCACCGGTTGCTATGTGGTACTGGACGATGATGATGGGGTTTATAACGGGGATACCAACACCTTTGAGCAGGCCACAGTGCCTGACTGGGGCTGGGGTGTCTATGAACAGGGCAGTTCAAGCTCCGATGATGGTGTGAGCATCGCATCTTTTACCGTACCGCCGGATACTGTAGATGTAGATATCTACGTTACTCTGCAGGGCGAAAACCGTCCGGTAACGGGATGGGAAATACCGCTGACAGTTGGGTTCTTCGAGCCGGGAGCGGATGTTATGAACGCTACGCCAACCTATTCCTTCACCGGCACCACCACGATGATAGTGACCAGCGGAACCAGAGCAATGCTGACGGTTGTTGGGACGGTCAATCCAGGCACGTATGATATCACGGCGGATAGCCCAACGACCCTGTTAAATGTTAAGCGAAGTGTAAATATCCAGTAAGGATACCTGTGTGATCGCCTTCCTTTTGTTGTGCGTGAGTGTATGTGGTACAATCCGTTCATAGACTATGAACGTGCGAAAAGCTCAAATCACTGTATTTTGGGTGACAATGGTCGCCTTGGCCCTAATCGGGGCGAACTGTTCCGGGAATGATGGCCCTTGTGATCCGGTTTGCCAAGCGCAAAAACTGGATGAGAAACTGGCTGGGGATGGCAAGATAAGCCTGGCCGAACGGGAAATCGATATTGGAAAACTCCTCAACGCGTATGAAGCAGCATTGCCGGTTTCTGCTGCGACACAGGCAAAAGATGTTGAAACCCGAATAGCTGATCTAGAATCCGAACTTCAGTTGGTTGAAGTTATCCAAGAAGCATTTGTTACCATTCAGGGAGTAGTTGAAGCGGGGACGGTTTTCCGTGATGATGTCAGGGGATGGCAGGCCCAGTTGCGCACGATTTATAAGGAAGCGGAGTTCTATGAACCGCTGGATGAATCGTTTTACCTGTTCTATGAGAGGTTGTTTGATACCTCTGTGACGCCCGATCCGGCAGCGGTCTCCGAGGTTCCATCTTCAAATTACACCATATGGTTTCTGGTGGCTGCCAATGCGCATCCCTCCGACGTGCCGGAGTGGTTCCGAAATGATGTTCTCGAAGCAGATGACCTCACGGGCTATGATCTAACACATCAGTTCATGACGTTGATGATACAGGCACGGGCATGGCCGGGTGAGGGCTGGAGCGAAGAAAGGAAAACCAGCCTGGCATTACGCATTGCCGAAGAACAGGATATCATCGATGATAATAGTAAGGATTACTCAGTTGATCTCTATGCAGAGCGCATCTACGTTCTTATGCTGGAAGGTTATGGTGATCTTATCGAACTGGAATGGCTGAACAGGCTTTTAAACGACCGTTTGGAAAGCGGCGTCTGGCCGCGCAGTACAAATGAAAGTGAGCCGAGTTGGCATGCTACGCATCTGGCACTTCTTGGTATTGGTAGTTATCAGGTGGTTTTACAGCGCGGAGAGGATGGTAAAAGCGATTTATTCGATACTTTAAAGGTTCTTCTTTAAATTCATCTGCAATTGAATTTTAAAGAAGGTTGCTTCCTCAATCATGTTATTATTACTCCGGCAATTAAATAGAAGACATAATTACCTTTCATGTCATTCCCGCGAAAGCGGGAATCCAGGTTGGGTGGTGGGGAATAGATTCCGGCTCGGAGGCCGGAATGACATATCATGTTTAGTTGCTGAGTAATAAGATCAGGAATGTATGTTGTATCTATGCCTGGAGTCAAATCACGAAGGGCTTTAATGAGTAATTCGCTGGTAACTGAGTTTGAAAAATGAAAAACATAATCATAGTTTTTATCATAATCGCATTAGGAATGCCGTCTCTGGCCAGTGCCGATGATTCTGCTTCAGGATTAATACTGAAAGAAGAAGGGGCTTTTGATGGATATATACTGTTTGGCCCGATTGGTTCGAAAACTACATATCTGATTGATAATGACGGGCAAATAGTTCATTCGTGGGAAAGCGAACGTGGTCAGCAGGCGTCTGCATATTTGCTGGAGAATGGTAATTTGCTCCGAACTGTGCTTTTTGGTGATATGGATTTTATGCGAAGCGGTTTTGAGGAATTGACTTGGGGAGGAACAGTTGTTTGGGAGTTTGAATACTTTATGCAGCATCATGATGTTGAACCACTGCCCAATGGGAATGTTCTGATGATCACTGAAGAAATAATTTCTGGCACTGAAGCCACTACATTGGGGCGCGATCCCTTGTTGGTGGGGAATAATGCCGGGAAATGGGCATTTTTAAAAAACAGGGATACGAGAATTGAAGGAAAGTAGTTGTGGATGCTGAACATCGTTGAAGTTCAGCAGACTGGTATTTCAAGTGGAACCATTGTGTGGGAGTGGAATCTCAAAGATCATCTGATTCAGGATCACGATCCCGGTAAAGAAAACTATGGGGTTGTAGCTCATCACCCCGAATTGGTTGACATAAACTTTGCACGAACCGGGGATCCAGATTGGATACATGCCAATGTGGTCGATTATAATTCCTTGCTTGATCAAATTATGGTGAGCACTCGTCGTTTGAGTGAAATTTGGATTATTGACCACAGTACGACAACTGATCAGGCTGCTGGGCATACGGGTGGGAGGAGTGGAATGGGTGGCGATATTTTGTATCGTTGGGGAAATCCTCAAACATATCGTGCCGGCACCAGTAACGACCAAAAATTGATGTATCCTCATCTTGGCGAATGGATTGAATTCGATAAACCGGGTGGCGGTAACGCTCTGGTTTTCAATAATGGAGGAACTGGTGACGGTTGGTCTTCAGTGGATGAAATTGCACTTCCCATAACTGAGACTGGATGCTATTTGAAACCATCTCATGGTATTGCTTGGGGACCTGAAACCGTTTATTGGGCTTATAGTGCCGATGGTTTCTATGCTCCCGTAGTCTCAGGGGCTCAACGGCTATCAAATGGTAACACGCTTATCTGTAACGGAACAATGGGCATTCTTTTTGTAACGGATCCGGAAGGCCGTGTGGTATGGAAATATATTAATCCATTCTTTGGGTGTTTGCTTATGGGTGGGTGGGGGAAATTCCCGGATGCCAACCAGATACATATGTGTTCGTATTATGAACCGGATTATCCGGGGTTGGCTGAATTGGGCTGTTCGCCGGAAGTCCAAATA
>CAZJQZ010000169.1:0-4715 GCA_964548045.1 uncultured Dehalococcoidia bacterium
GGTTAGAAAAATTTTCTGGAAAAATTTGTTTTATCCCGAATTTTCGTAATGGGGGGATCTCTAACTTGACGATAATAAAGGAAAAACTTGTGAAAAGGGAAACCGGGAGGGCAGTCAAATTGATCATCGAAGAAACAATTCATCCTGAAATTCCAAAAGAACCCAAAAAAGATTGAAAAATTCCCTTGACTTTTTGAATTTTCGCTTATATCATAATATGTGACTTCAAGGATCCTGATAAAGGATCGACCTTGGGGACCAGTAATTCAATTACCGGTTCCCTTTTTTATTGGTTGGTAGTTAGTGCGGTAGGCGCTCAGGTGATTGGGTCAAGAGACCAGAAGTACAATTCAGGTAGTTGGCCAGGAAAGGCCGAGAAAGGAAAGGTTTGATATGGGTTGGAAATACAAGCTGACGGAAGACGGAAGTGCAGTAGCCATCAATGATAAAGGCTTGCCAATTATTGTTGATGATTCCGGGAAGGAGCAAGGCCTCGATGCTTTGCATCTTTATTCTCAAGTGCCCGCCCTGAAGCTGGAAGCTAAGGGGCATCGGGAAGCAAAGGAAGCTGCGGAAGCGAAGCTTCAGAAACTGCGTGATCTTGGTGTTGAACTTGATGAAGAAGAAGAATTTGATAGCTGGATCGAAAAAGCATCCACGGCGATAGGAACAGTCGAGAACCTGGATCAGAAGAAGTTGGTGGATGCTGGGGAAATCGATCAAATCAAGAAACAGGCGCAGGAAGCAGCTAAGAAGCAAATGGAAGAGATCGAGAAGCGAAATGAGAAGAAGATGCTAGAGATGGAGGAGCGTCTGCAATCAGCTAACGCAACAATTTTCAACCTGATGGTGGCTGATAGGTTCAATACCTCCCCATTCGTTAAAGAGAAGTTGAGCATGACCCCAAAGATGGCTCGTAAGTATTTCAGTGATTACTTCAAAGTGGAATCGGAAGATAACGGCTCAAGGGCTGTGGTGGGGTATTATCCTGATGGTCAAAAGATTTACAGCATGGAACGTGCTGGCGAGTTGGCTGATTTTGAAGAGGCCTTATCAATTTTGGTTGATAAGGATCCTGATCGTGAATCGCTGTTGGTTGGTGTTGGCGCGAGTGGATCAGGAGCAGAAGGAACCCCGGCAAGAACAGGATCCCCTGCAAAGAATCCTTGGAAGAAAGATACTTGGAATTTGACTGAACAAGGAAAGCTTGTAAGAGAAAATCTTGCACTTGCCAAACGTTTGGCCTCCGAAGCCGGCCGTCCATTGAAAGAAGTTTAATACCACAAAAGAAGTAGGAAGGAGAACGAAAAATGGCTGGACCCGTAAGAGTATCTGATATTATCGTGCCGGAAGTCTTCATTCCGTATGTGAATGAGGAGACGGTCAACAAGTCAGCACTGGTCCGGTCCGGAATTGTCGTTCCCGATGCGTCTCTGGACGAGCTTGCAAAGCGAGGCGGACGGTTGATCCAGATGCCGTTCTACCAGGATTTGACCGGGGATGACGAAGTTCTGGGCACGGGTACTGGGGCGACCGACAGTGATCTGACCCTTGGAAAGATCACGACAAGCAAAGATCAAGCAGTCCTCTTCACTCGTGGACGTGCTTGGGGGGATGAGGACCTAGCCAAAGCATTGGCAGGGAGCGATCCTCTTGGTGCCATCGCAGATATGGTGGCTAACTACTGGGCGTGGCGGGAGCAGAAGCTCTTGATCGCGATCCTTACTGGAGTATTCGCAGACAACGCCGACAACGATTCCAGTGATTTAATCAGTGACATCGCTTCGGCGGGTACTCCGGGGGATTCGAACAAGATCGGGGCGGATGCGATCATCGATGCCATGACCAAACTTGGCGACGCCGCGAACAAACTTACGGCGATTGCAATGCATTCCACTCCTTATTCCCGGCTGCAGAAACTCAATGTCATTGACTACGAGCCTGCGGCAACGGCGAATATCGGTTTTGGGACCTATCTCGGGAAAACGATTATCGTAGATGATGATCTTCCCACAGATACTGGCTCAACGAATACCGAATATACTACTTATCTCTTTGGTCCGGGAGCAGTCGGAAGAGGAGATGGTGAGGCTCCGGTTCCTGTTGAGACAGATCGGGATTCCCTGGCCGGCGTGAACATCTTGATCCACAGACGGCATTTTCTGCTGCATCCGCGGGGGATCAAATTTGCGGATGCTTCGGTGGCGAATAGTATCTCGCCAACCAACGCAGAATGCAACATGGCCTGTAATTGGGACCGGGTTTACGAGAAGAAAAACATTCGGATCGTGAAGCTGATCACCAACGGTTAAGGTTTTGTCGGACTCCCACTCCCCTGCTAACCGCGGTTCGGCCCTCGACGGGTCGGCCGCGTTAGCAGGGCATTAAAAAGTTATGCAGGGAAAGGGAAAACATGAGCATAACGGGATTCAACAGAAAAAGACGGGCATTGAAGCGTAGAGAAGAAGAGAAACGAAACGTTGAGATGCTTGAAATGCGAAAAATGGCTGGAACGTTTTCAAACATGGTAGCTGAATCCCCCGAAGAAGGGCCTGAAAAGGTTGTAAAGCCTGAGAGGACGAAAAAAGCTGGGAGTACGAGTGTAAGGAGAACCAGAACTTCCAGTAAAAAATAATCAAGGACGTCCAATCGCTTAGGCCCAAGGAGGAAGGATATGTCCTTGATCGTTGAAACGGGTGCTGGAGTTGAGAATGCCAACACCTATGCTAATGTCGAAACAGTATCCTCTTATTGTACGGATATGGGATATTCTACTTGGGCATCGGCTAGTACAGATGATCAAGAGAGTGCGATATTACGTGCAATGTCATATATTGAAGCCCAGAATTGGAAGGGCGTCAAAAAATCTAACAACAATCCTCTCGAATGGCCTCGATATAACGTATTAGATCGAAACGGCTACATCGTCAGTTCTGAAGTTGTCCCCACGAATGTTGTGAAAGCACTATCTGAAGCGGCTTATCGAGAATCTGTTTCTGCAGGCACTATGCAAGCAGAGTTGGAGCGGGAAGGAAGAGTTAAGAAAAAGAAGATCGATGTAATTGAGGTTGAGTATTTTGAGGGTGCGAGTGGGGAGACATCCCGCCCGATTATTGCAGGATTGTTGAAAGGGTACATTCGATCTGCTACAAGTATAGAAGTGATAAGGAGTTGATGTGGCTGATTATTCAAGTGAGATAGCAACTGCGTTGAGTTTGATTAAGGAGTATGGTACTGCAGTTACTATTGCATTCAAGAATGAGGATCGAGTCTACGATCCGATCACTGATACAGCCACAGGAGCAACTTGGATTGAAGAAAATGGATATGCCGTTTTGACCAACTACAAGGAAGATTTTATCGATGGAGAGTTGATTCAACGTGGGGATAAAGTGATGTTAATTCCCGCAAGTGGTTTGACTAATCGATTGAAACAAGGAGATAGAATTCTAGAGAACGCAATTGAATGGACAGCAGTTAATGTTCGAGAAATTGCCCCGGATGGAACTGTGATTATTTACAAGGCGCAAGTGAGGAGATAGATGTGCCTGTTCAAGCATGTCAGAAGAATGGGAAGCCAGGATTCAGGTGGGGGAAGAGTGGCAAATGCTATACCTATACTCCTGGTAATAAAGCCAGTAGGGAGAGGGCGAGAAAATCAGCCGAGAGGCAGGGTAGAGCAGCAAAGGCCTCAGGGTGGCAAGAAAGGTAGATGGAATTGAGGTCATTCCAGAATGTTTTGTTCGGGAATGTAGACATAACATATGGGGAGGTTGTTTACTGCATCGGGAATTTTGCCCGATTAAAAGGATGAGAGAAAAGGAACAGCGTGGCTTTACGACATCCAGAAAATGCAGAAAGTTATGCAAATCAATTTACGAGAAGTTCTCTCTCTAAAGCAGGAATGGAGAATGTAAAACAAAACGCTGAAGAATTTTCTCGAGCTTTGTTTGATATGGGGGCATTCATTAAAGAAGGAATGATGGGGCAGGTGATACGAAAGACCGCCTTGGATCTTTATTCTCGCATCGCCCAAAGAACCCCAGTAGATACTGGCAGGGCTCGAGCTGGTTGGTTCATCAATACAGCGAAAGGAGAAGAACTTCCACCTGAAAATCCTGGTGGGAAATCAGGAGCGGATAGTGCAGTAGCACAAAAGGCCAGGGCGTTTGGGTATCAAGGGGAGCCTGTGATTTATATCTACAATAATGTCGCGTATATTGAAGTATTAGAAAACGGATGGTCGAAGCAGGCACCTATGGGAATGGTCGCAGTTTCGTTGCATGAGTTTACTACGGTATTAGAAGATAATTATCGTCAATTTCTGAGGGAGATAACATGACTCCTCTTGAAATACGAGATCAAATCATCACCGAGCTTGATGCTAATTTCACGGAAGTTGAAATTGCTTGGCCGAATAAGATATTTGATCCTTCAGAGTATAGTGAATTCATTCGTCCTACGATACTAATGGGAGCTTCGTCACTCAAGGAACTTGGTGAAATGGGAGTAGGAGAACGAACTGGCGTTTTAGTTGTAGATATTTTCACAGAAAAAGATACTGGAAACCGTCGGGCGATGGAGTTGGCCGCCGATATCGAGATTCTTTTTCGGAGAGCAGATTTGGAAGGTGTGATTTTTGATGAACCACAAACGGAAGAAATTGGACAAGAAGCAAATTCAATTTTCTATCATACAAAAGTACAGATTCCCTT